>NZ_JAQMTI010000109.1:0-40965 GCF_028329225.1 Sphaerospermopsis kisseleviana CS-549
AATTTCTTTGCCATCTCTTGAAATCCCCAAAAATGCACACTTTTTCCGGTATACCCTTCAAAACCCTTGCACTAATTTCTGTGTTTATCAGCCTCTAACCTTTGATATATCAAGGTTTTAGGTTTATTCAGCAAACCCTAACTAAAAAAATAACTATTTGTTGATTTATTCAGTGATCAATTATCAGTTTTCAGTTGTCAGTTTTCAGTTTCAAGCTTTGATGCACGAAGAATAAATGAGGGGTTAGTTATTCCCCAACCCCAGCTTAACTACCTTCGATATTCATCCCCACAGTCACCAATTAACTGATATAAATCCCGTGACTGCTGCGAAACTGCATCAATTTTTTTCACATCCTCAGCATCCAAACTAAACCCAAACACCCGCGCATTATCGGCAATATGTTCTGCAATTCCTAACCTAGCACCAACAATTACACCGCCTACTGCGGGCTGATTTAAAATGTAATTCACAGCCACATTAGCAATACTCACTTGATGTTTATCGGCAATTTGTTTCAGGGTGGAAAGCAATTCTTGAAATAATCTCCAACCACCCCAAGCATCAATCATATTTTTGTATTTCTTCAAGCTGGTTGTATTCAAATCAAAACCCCGTGGTTCTGGTTGATTTAAATATTTTTCTGATAACAAACCACCGCACACACTACCATAGGTAAACAATTTTATATCATGTTCTTGACAGAATTTAGCCATATTTACCTGTGGTCTTCTGTCAACCAAAGAATACTGCACCTGGTTAGAAAAAATCTTAATTCCAGCTTCCGTGATAATTTGCAAATGTTCCGTATCAAAATTAGTCAAAGCTAAATGCTTAATTTTGCCCTCTGTTTGCAATTCTGCCATATATTTGAGAGCATCTAAATAATTAGAGTCTCGATATTCCCACCAGTGAAACTGCATCAAATCTAATGATTTAACATCCATTCTACGCAGAGAAATATTAATATTTTCCTCTACTATTTGTTTCGTCATCTTTCCCGGACGCGGAACCCATTTTGTAAAAGCTTGAATATTATTAACCGCTTCTTCTCCACGAGTTGCTATTAACTGACGACGAAATTCACCAATAAAATCTTCTGCTGGTCCATAATGATCTGCTAAGTCCCAAGTCGTAAACCCAGCATCCACATATTGAAACATTGACTCAATAGCAGCTTTCTGGTTAATGCGTCCATGTCCTCCAGAAACTTGCCACATTCCATTTAAAATTCGGCAAATCTTTAAATCAGGGGTAAATTGTAAATAACTTGCTTCAGGTAACATGATATTTTTGATCTGATTATTTCCAGTTGTTTTCTGCTTGTTCCAAAACATAAGCCGCGACATTTTTGATTTCTTCCGTTGTCAACTTTTCTTTATAGGCTGACATATTACTTTTACCATTAGTGACGATATTTGTAATTGCCTCTAAAGAATCCATACCATATCTTTTCAAAGCATTCTTTTTTAAGTTCTTGCCTCTTCTAATAATATTACCACCATTGATATGACATCCAACACAATGAACGCTAAAAACTTCCGCCCCATTTTGGGTATCTAAAGCGTTAGCTGGTAAGGAAAAATTGATTATCCACAAACAGAAAGTGAATAATAACAAAGGTATGAGTTTTTTCATGGTTATAATGATTCAAAATCAGATGTAAACCCTGGAAAATTAGCGCACTTTTCTTGAAATTCCTCCGCATCACTGACATCTTCAATTTTATAAGCCATGATGCGAGTACCATCGGGCAGTTTTTTAGAAGATATCACTTCACCTCGATAATTTTGTGCCATTGTTTTAAACTCAGCACCATGAATTTTCCAAGCATCTCCCGAACAAGTGATATTTACACGCCACATAGTTAATTATTTATTTCTCATCATCAGGATATAGATCCCCGACTTCTCAAAGAAGTCGGAGATCTGATTATTTATCATCTCATAATTGGTGACTTTGCACAAATCTAACTTTTGATTTGCTGTTTTCTATCTCCAGGAGGTGTGTAGACAAAAAAATCATGAGTCATAATGACTATGTAGCATTATGATTATTATCAGGATTAACAATGACTAACAACATTAAAGAAAAAATCCAAGCAGATTTACAAGAAGCCAAAGCCACGGGACAATTAAGAACAGAAAACATTAGAGAAATTGTTAAAACCGCAGTTTCTCAAGTTTCTGCTGAAGTCAAAGAAGGTTCTAGTGAGTTACGCACTTTAGTTAAAGATGCTGTTTCTACAGTAATTGAAAATCTCCAAGATAAAGGTAGCGAAATCAAAGAAGAAGTCACAGCTTCTATTGAAGGTGCTTTAGAAGGGGTGAATAGCAAAAGACATGAAGCTATTGTCAAAACCCAAACCGAACTCAAACAAATTCAAGCGAAATTAGATCAAGAAGAAGAACAACTGCAACAAGAAGTTGAGGGAATGTTAGCAGAAATTCAGGATACAAGTCAAGAAAAATCGGATAGTATTAAAAATGCGATCGCCTCAGCAATTCATACTATCCAAAATAGTGAAGAAGTCGCTTTATTAAAGAAACGCTACGCCCAATTACAAGCACAATTAGCCATTATTCGTGCTAATTTAGCCGCACGTTATGGCGGACGTTCTGTAGAAGTTAAAGAATATTTAGACGATGCCAAAACCTGGTATAATCAAGCTCGTCCCCAAGCGGAAAATCTGGCTACACAAGTAGGAGAAAAACACTCTCAGTTAGAAAACAAACTCGGTGAAGCAGGTGCATCCATAGCGAAAAAAGAACGTCAATTAAAACAAAATTTGAGAGAGTTATTATTAGCAGCGGCTGATTTATTCAAAGATAAAGACTCTCATCAACCAGAAGCTAATGTCAAATAAAGTTGGTTCGTAGTAAGCGATTCATCGCTGACTACGAACTTTTATTTTCAACTGGTAAAACTTGAATTAATTGATAATTTTTAATACTACCAACAACACGATAATTCTTAACTAAATCATCAGAATTAGGCGGATAAATCCAAGCATAACTCAAAGCTGGTAATTGAGAAATTGACTGTACTTTTTGACCATGAATAGGAGTATAAAAATTAATCAAAACAGAATATTTATCATCGGATTTGACAAAAGCTACCGGATAATTTTGGAGAATTGACGCAATATATTCTTGCTGAAAAAACATTCTAAATTCAGGGTTTAAGTCTCCTAATAAACCTAAACTCCCAGCCGTAGCGATAGATAACCAACAGGCAATTAACCAACCACCCATCCAGTAACGATAAGTGAGAAATTTCTGATAAAAATGATAGCGTCCAATCCAAACACAAGGTACAATTAAACAACCTAAACCAGAAATTAACGCCAGAATTGCATACTTTTGAATATCAAGAATCCCTGCAACCAAAGCCACTACACCAGCTAAAATAAAGATAATACCTAAAACACCAAATACATAACTAATATTGCGGGTAAGAGATGCTTGAACTTTACTAAAGTTACTAACTTTACTCGATTTTCTTTGTTGGTAAATTTTTCCCAACCAGTCTAAACCCACAGCGGCAAACATAGCAATAAAAGGATAAAGACAAAGACTATAATGAGAAAATCGAGTCAAAAATAAACTGATTTCTAAAAATAAAACAACAGGAAAACCTACTAATAATAATTGGTAGCGAGGGATAGGTTTACGAATTACTAAAGCTAAACCTAAAAGGCTAAAAAAGAACCAAGGAAAAGATTTTAAAGGAATATTCCAGAAATAGAAAAATATATTATTTCCATGTTGTTCACGACTACCCAGTCGCACGACAAAATCCCACAACTGGCCAAAACTATCACCACCATAACGCTGCCAGCTAAACCATAACCAAACTAAAGTAGGAATAAACCCAATTAAAAATCCTACATATAACATCGGGTTGGTAAGATGACGATGACGGCGATTTTCTCCAATTAAATAAGGTAATAAAGCCACCATCGGCAAAAAAATCATAAAGCTTCTGAGCAAGAAACCTAAACCAAAACATAAACCAACAATCAAACCATAAATCCATCTATATTTTGGATATAATTCAGAATTTAATAAACATAAAATACCTAAACACACTAATAGAATTGTAGGTACATCAGGTGCAGCTAAACGACAATATTGTAGCCAGAGAAATTCTACACTCAAAATAGCCGTCGATAGGTAAGCTAACTTTTTACCCAGTAATATTTTAGCTATTTCATATATAACTAATGTGCAACAAATTCCCGCAATCATAGCAGGTATTCTGGCAGTGGTATCACTGACACCAAATAACTGATAAAAAACAGCAATTAACCAATAAAAACCAGGGGTTTTATGATGGGCATTTTCCCAAGGTGCTATCCAGTCACCAGAATCAAACATCAAACGCGCTCTTGTTGCATAAAGAGCTTCGTCATGTGCCATGAGGCTAGTTTCACCAGAAGTAAATAGCAATAAAGGTAGTAACCAAATTAACAAAAGAGCATAGTGTGATTTTGTCAATAAACGAATTTGTAGCCAGACATCTTTCAATAAAGGTGATTTATAGAACATTTAATTAATGAGAATCATCAGTTGATCTGTAGATTGTGTAACAGTTTTGTTTTAAAATTATAGGACTTAGGCAAAATTGGACTAAAAACCTGATTATTGCGTAGGGGTAATTCATGAATTACCCCTACTTGCGTTCTGTTCTGCGTAAGTCATGAATTAGTTTGGTTAGTATACACAATTCAAAATCAGAATACTCACCAAATTGACACAAATCAGGCAATTTTTTCTTACCCAAACTTACCCGACAAATTCTCAAACAAATTCTCAAACAAATTCTCAAACAAATCGTATGCTGTTGCGACCAGATCAACGTCTCAAGTTAGATGACACCGATGATAAATTGTTTTACGACTACCCGCGCTTTGTCACCCACGTTGATGAAGGCTTTATTCAACAATTAACAGATTTATATCGTCAGCGACTGCAACCGAACACGCGCATTTTTGATATGATGAGCAGTTGGGTGTCTCATCTACCAGAAGAAATAGAATTTGCTCATGTGGAGGGACATGGACTCAACGCCGAGGAACTAGCACGCAATCCTCGACTGAACCATTATTTCGTGCAAAATCTCAACTCACAACCTCAGCTACCCTTGCCAGATCAGGATTTTGATGCTGTTGTCAACTGTGTTTCTGTCCAGTATATTCAATATCCAGAAGCTGTATTTTCCGAGATTCACCGTATTCTTAAACCTGGTGGTGTGGCTATTATCAGCTTTTCTAACCGGATGTTTTATCAAAAGGCGATTCAAATCTGGCGGGATGCCTCAGAAGCGTCTAGAGTTGAGCTAGTTAAGCGTTACTTTGTTTCAGTACCAGGGTTTTCCACTCCCGAAGTGATCATCAATAAATCAACTGCGCCGAATTTTTTACAATGGTTGGGTTTACCAGGAGGAGATCCCTTCTATACTGTGATAGCTTATCGTGTGGAATCATCAAGTTAGGAAAAAATTGGTTATCTGGACTACCAATCATGATCAAATAGTAAATTTTTTGGTGCAAATACTCAAGTAAAGCAGATAATTGCCTCAAGCTTCAAGCATTGAAGGAGAAAAAACATGATCTTATCTCGTAGTCGTAGAATTTTAGCCAGTTTACTACTGTGTGTTTTATTGCTGACTACCGCTTGTGCGGAAAAAGTACCTAATCGTTTTGATCAAGCACAACAGGAAAGCACAAAACAAAAAAGTGGTCAGGCTGTTGTTAAAAATGCCACTCAGGGTAGTAAATTAAATGCTTTCTTTCCTGAAAGTGATGATGATTACGACCGAGTTTATACCCAAGAGAAAAAAGGCTTTTCAGAAGCGAATTTGAAAAAAGACGGTAAAGTTGTTGCTCAATTAGCTATTTCTGATACTACCAGCACGCCGACAGTAGCATCAAAATATGCCAATAGCACCAAGAAAATTGAAGGTTATCCTGCTGTAGAAACGGGTAAAACTCAAACTTCTATTTTGGTGGGTAAGTATCAAGTCAAAGTGATTTCTAAAGATCCATTATTTAACGCTAGTGACAGGGAAGATTGGATTGAAAAATTTGATCTTGATGGTTTAGCTAAGTTGAAATGACCTCTAAATTTCGGATAACAACATATCAATCAGGAGATTTTTGTGAGTAAACCAATTTTTGAGTTAGTTGATGAACTACCAACCAGCGGTTTAACTGTTTCTATGTTAAATGCTTTGGATTTTATTGCTCCCGGTGAATGGCAAAATACTGTGGGTTTTGTCAATACTATTAAAACTGTGACTGGTGAAGATGATGAGGATCTAATTCAGCAAATTGGTGAACGGGCAATTTATCTTTTTAATGATAAATCCCAAGGTTATCAAACTGCTTTATGGCTTTATCAAACTGTTGATGGTACTGATAAGGCTTTAGGTGCAGCCGCTTTGGCTAATAAAGTTGGTGAAACCATTCCCTTATTTGGTTTTTTAAACTCTATCACTCCCAAACCAGATAAAGCTCAAACTATTGATTTAACTTTAAAAATAGTCGCTGAATTAGTCGCTTTTTGCCAAATTAATGGTATTCCCGGTGATAGTATTGGCGATTTTGTTGGTGCTTTAGGTGAATATAGTGGTGAGTCAATGATTCGCATGGCAGCTTTGGTTGCTGTTGATGGTATTATTCCTCTAGGTCCTGATTTTATCCAAAAATCATTAACTTTCCTCAGTAACATGAAACCCCAAGAGTTGGATCAAAACTCTACTTTTAGAACCATGAAAGATGCAATTCCTGGCAATGGTACTGGTGGTAAACTAGACTTTATTGGTCAAAGTGTTGATTCTGTTAAGGGTTGGATGAATGGTATAGTTAGTGCTAATGCTTTAACTGCTCAGAAAGTTCTTGGCAATTTACAAGGTTTTCTTGAATTTAGTGATGACAAATTAGACTATGTAGCCGCTTTTCTAGATATGTCCACTAATTACTATGAACATACAGGAACTCAAACTTTAGCACGACGTTTGATTGAACGCGCAGTTGCAGAAATTTAGCTAATTTTTGAGCCTAAATACAACTTGTAGTAGTGCCGAAAATCAATAAATGCAGCACTACTACAAACAGGTTTTCTATTAGTTTCTACTAATTACTTGTGGCTGGTAGATTGTATCACCACAAAAAAAACAAATTTTCAGCGGAATAACGAAGAGATGGTAACTGACTTCTACACAGTTGCAGTGAACATTACTGTCACCTGTCACCTGTTACCTGTCACCTACTATCTTACTTGAAGCGAGAACGCTGTTGACGACGTTGCTTGTGTCTAGCTATTGCTTTACGTTTCTCTTTTTCTAAAGGTGTTTCAAAATGGCGATTCTTCCGCATATCTTGGAAAATTCCGGCTTTGGAAACTTCACGTTTAAATCTCCGCAAAGCTGATTCAATACCTTCATTTTCCCCTAAAACTACTTGTGTCATTCCTAGTCCTCCTTTTTTGGTTTAACACATACAAACTAGAGTATAAAAATATCTCAGCAGAGTCAAACCCTGGGCTTTATCTGCTGGAGACTCTAGATTTAAAAGATTTAAAATTTCTTCAGAACAGGATTAATAACGGCGATCGCCTCCACGACCTCCACCAGAACGGCCACCGCCACCCCAGCTTCCACCTCCACGAGAAGAACCTCTTTCCTCACGGGGTTTAGCCTTGTTCACTTTTAAATCTCTCCCCATCCACTCAGCACCATCAAGTGCTTCAATAGCTGCTTTTTCTTCAGCTTCAGACGACATTTCCACGAAGGCAAAACCACGTGGACGGCCTGTTTCCCTATCAGTGGGTAGCTGCACATTGCTAACTGTACCGTACTCAGCAAAAGCCAGTTTCAAATCTTCTGCTGTCACCTGATAGGACAAATTTCCAACGTAAATTGACATAGATGGTCTCCCAAACCAGAGAGTGTAGAGAGTTAGATTCGGAGAGACGCATTTAAAACAAATTAAAACGACTTACTCAACCGAAAATAATCTTTATATCCGCGAGTATAGCACAGCCTTTGAATATGAACTCCTAAGAAGTAACATTTCCTCAGCTACCCATAGACTAGATCCAACTGAACATCTGACTAGGTGCTGATAGAAGGCTGAAAGCTAAAAAATCATTAAGGATTTTAGGAATTATCACTCTCATTTAGCATGAATTATAATTATAGCATAACTCACGTCTACATGGAAAATAATTTATCTTTTGTGTACGGGCTTCATTTAGCCGCAAACTCAGTTAATGTTAGTTCTGCTTTCTGACACAATATTTCGTGATCTTGAGAACTACTAGCCAACAAACCGCCCCATTGGTTGATGTCACCGGTGTTATACTCTAATGCTCTGCCGTCAAAGTGGGTAAATTTACCACCAGCTTCTGTTAAAATTAATTCTGGTGCTGCCAGATCCCAATCTTTAGGGGCTGACTTTCCAGACAGGGAAATATAAACATCTGCTTGTTGTTCGACAATAGCAGCCACTTTACAACCTACACTACCAATGGCTTTTTGTTTTTGGCAGGGTAGATTTTTCAGTAAAAATTCTAACTTATCATGACGATGGGAACGACTGACAACCAAGATTAAATCTTCAAGTGGTTTAGCAGCAGCCACTTTCAAAGGATGAGAACCATTAACAGTTTCGACAAAAGTACCACCACCTTTAGTAGCATAATATATCTTTTCCGCTTCCGGTATTGCTACCACCGCTAAAATTGGCCTTGTGTTTTGCACTAAAGCAATATGTATTGCATATTCCCCAGTTTTATTAATAAAATCTCTTGTACCATCCAAAGGATCAATAATCCAAACTAACTCCCCAGGATATTTACCTTGTTGAGATTTATAGGTTTCTTCGCTAATATAACCAAAATCTTCATCAACAAATGCTGCTTGTAGATGGGATAGGATATACTCACTCACAACTCTATCGGCAACAGTTATAGGTTCATTTTGCTTGTATTCTATTTCTAGGTTGTTAGCGGTTGCTTGATAATAGGATCGCAGTAACTTAGCAGCACCCCAACCCACCTCACGAGTAATTTTGAGTATTTCTGGTAAGTTTGTCATTTGTTAGTTGAAACATGAAAAGCTTGAAGTGATAAATTCACCAAACATAACATAACATGAGTTCGACTAAGTAGGTAGGCGTTGAAATTTATCCTTATGGCAAGGCAAAAGGCAATAGGCAAAAGGGAAGAGACTTTCAGCGATTTTATATTTTGTTGGGTAGGGGTTTAGCAGTGCTAAACCCTTAAATAAGTTGTTTTAAAATTAGAAATTACCCTTTAAACTTCCTCTCCAAAAAAGCAATTATTTCTCGCCATGCAGATGTCGCCGCTTCCGCATCATAACGATAACCGTCATCTCGCATAAAAGTATGTTCCGCTGCATAACAGAAAAATTGATGAGGTATTTTTGCAGTTTCTAAACCCTTAATAATAGTCTGTCTATCCTGTTCAGGAATATGGGGATCTTGAGTACCAAAAATTAACAACATTTCCCCCTTAATTTCTGAAAATCTGTGAATAGTATCCGCCACACCTTTACCTAATTTACCGATGGGAATACCTGTAGGATAACAGGAAACACAAGCTTTTATTTCATCTTCAAAAGCAGCCCGAAAAGCCAAATGTCCACCAATACAAAAACCCAAAGTGCCGATTTTTTCAGCAATAATTGAATTGTCATTTTTGAGAAAATCAATTACAGCGCGAGTATCTGCATCATATTCAGAAATTAAAGTTCTGCGTGCATCATCATTACCGCGCATTCTCCCCAGATCATCAGGTTCAATGATAGAACCTATAGGTTCAATACGGTGAAAAATTTCCGGTGCAGCGACAACATAACCAAACCCAGCTAAATAATTAACTAAGCGAATTATTGCCCCACCTAATTGATAAATATCACTGTAAAAAACAATTCCTGGATATTTACCCTCTGTTTTAGGAGATGCGACATAAACCCGCATTAAACTATCATCTACTTTTAATTCGATATTGCGTTTAACAATTTGCATTTTTTGATTTTTTGCTAATGTGTTAATTTGTAATTCTTCAGGTT
Organism: Sphaerospermopsis kisseleviana CS-549; assembly: GCF_028329225.1. Lineage (NCBI taxonomy): Bacteria > Bacillati > Cyanobacteriota > Cyanophyceae > Nostocales > Aphanizomenonaceae > Sphaerospermopsis > Sphaerospermopsis kisseleviana. Next base: position 10,099 of record NZ_JAQMTI010000109.1, read on the forward strand.
TTATAATAATCAGTAAATTTTCCCAAATACTCGATTTTTTCAAGAAGTTGAATTTCCTAGTTTGACACGCATTTTGTATATTTTTGTATCTTTAACTAAGACTATGTGCTATCATATACAATAAAAAAGGATGTGTCGTAAGATTCAAAACCTCCAAAGAAGAACTTTTAGAATTTCCTGAAGATGTAATTGACGAAATTGGGTATATTCTCTATCGAGTGCAAACTAATCAAACTCATACCAAAATAAAACCCTTAAAAGGTTTTAATGGAGTATTTGAAATTCGCAGCAATCATCAAACCGACACGCCAACTACTATGATACAATTAGATAAAACCATAAAATAGAGGTCAAAGTCATCATGGAACAAATTAACTTAGAAATAGACAGACTCACATTGAAAAGAGCCAAAACCCTAGCAATGCTTAACCAATCTAGTGTATCAGAATTGCTCACAAAAGTAATTGCTAGATTAGCAGAAATTCAAGAACAAAAAGACCAATTAAAAAGACCCATTAATGGGATTATATGCCGATATTCCAGAAGTTGTTGATGAAATAGTAGCTGAAGCTATGGAAAAAAGAGGACATAATATTAAAGACTAATAAAATAGAAAAATCATTACTTAATAATAATTTAAAATTTAGGCTATTCATTAATATTAGATAATTGGCGTTTATAAGAAAAAAACTTATCATCACTTCTTCCTCTCTCCGCGCCTCTGCGCCTCTGCGTGACATAAAAAAAATCTGTAACAACCCACCGAAAAAACAAATCACAGGTAAGATGACACCAAAACAGCAAACCATTACACTAAACAATGGTGTAAATACTACCGGAGTTGAAAATGACTTTAGCCAGCACTCCAAAACAAAAACCCTTAACAGACACAGAATTACAAAAGATTAACGCATATTGGCGTGCAGCCAACTATCTTTCAGTCGGACAAATATACCTCCTCGACAACCCCTTACTGAAAGAACCCCTTAAACAAGACCACGTAAAACCGCGACTATTAGGACATTGGGGAACTACCCCTGGACTGAACTTTATTTATGTTCACCTCAACCGCATCATTAAAAAATACGACCTCAACACCATCTACATCGCAGGACCCGGACATGGTGGACCCGGACTGGTAGCTAACACCTACTTAGAAGGAACATATAGCGAATATTACCCGAACATTTCCCAAGATGCAGAGGGAATGCAAAAACTGTTCAAACAGTTCTCCTTCCCTGGTGGTATTCCTAGTCACGTTGCCCCGGAAACCCCCGGTTCTATTCACGAAGGGGGAGAACTCGGTTATGCTTTAGTACACGCTTTTGGTGCTGCTTTTGACAACCCAGACCTGTTAGTTGCGGCGGTTGTGGGTGATGGGGAAGCCGAAACCGGACCTTTAGCTACAAGCTGGCATTCTAACAAATTCCTCAACCCTGCTACTGATGGTGCGGTTTTACCGATTTTACATTTGAACGGTTATAAAATTGCTAATCCCACCATATTAGCACGGATACCCCATGATGAACTAGAAAGCCTATTTATCGGCTACGGCTATAAACCTTACTTTGTGGAAGGTGCTGATCCGGCGGATGTTCATCAACAAATGGCAGCAACTTTAGATACTATTGTTACGGAAATTCAAGGTATCCAAAGAGAAGCGCGGGTACATGGTTTCAAAAAACGCCCGCAATGGCCAATGATCATTTTAAGAACTCCCAAAGGTTGGACTGGACCCAAGGAAGTAGACGGGAAGAAAACAGAAGACTATTGGCGATCGCACCAAGTCCCCTTTAGCGATATAGCTGGTAAACCAGAACACCTAAAACTGTTAGAAGACTGGATGAAGAGTTACAAACCCGAAGAACTCTTTGACGAAACCGGTCAACTCATTCCCGAACTTGCAGAACTCGCACCCACAGGCCAGCGACGCATGGGAGACAACCCCCACGCTAACGGTGGTATCTTGCTGCGTGATTTAATCATACCAGAATTTTGCAACTATGCAGTAGAAGTCCCCAAACCCGGAACAGTCAACGCAGAAGCAACCAAAGTTACTGGAAAATTCCTGCGGGATGTGATGAAAGAAAACCTGGAAAGCCAGAACTTCCGAGTTTTTGGACCCGATGAAACCGCATCTAACCGCATCGATCCTGTACTAGAAGTTACTAACAGAACTTGGGTAGCGGAAACCATCCCCGAAGATGATCATTTATCAGCAAATGGTCGGGTGATGGAAATGCTGAGTGAAACCAACTGTCAAGGATGGTTAGAAGGATATTTGCTAACAGGAAGACATGGTTTCTTCTCCTGTTATGAAGCATTTATTCATATCATTGACTCGATGTTTAACCAACACGCTAAATGGTTAAAAACAACTCGTCATATTTCTTGGAGAAGACCGATCGCCTCTTTAAATTATCTTCTCACTTCCCATGTTTGGCGACAAGATCATAACGGTTTCTCTCACCAAGATCCAGGGTTTTTGGATCATGTAATTAACAAAAAAGCCGACGTTATTCGTGTTTATCTGCCACCCGATGCTAACACTTTGTTATCTGTCACCGACCATTGTTTAAGAAGTCGCAACTATGTAAATGTGATAGTAGCTGGAAAACAACCGGCACTGCAATATTTAGACATGGATGCAGCCATTAAACACTGTACCAAAGGTTTAGGAATTTGGGAATGGGCAAGTAATGATCAAGATGGTGAACCCGATGTAGTTATGGCTTGTGCGGGGGATATTCCCACTTTAGAAACCCTAGCTGCGGTGGATATTTTACGGCAAAATTTCCCAGAATTAAAAGTGCGGGTAGTGAACATTGTAGACTTGATGACACTACAACCAAAAAGTGAACATCCCCACGGTTTAAGCAGCAAAGATTTTGATATCATCTTTACCACAGATAAACCAATTATCTTTGCATTTCATGGCTATCCTTGGTTAATTCATCGTCTCACCTATCGCCATACAAACCACAATAATATTCATGTTCGTGGTTACAAAGAAGAAGGAACAACAACCACACCTTTTGATATGGTGGTAATGAATGATTTAGATCGTTTCCATTTAGTAATGGATGTAATAGATCGTGTACCAAAATTGGGTTATAAAGCCGCTTATGTGAAACAAAATTTACAAGATAAATTGATTGAACATAAGCAATACATCGAGAAACACGGTGAAGATATGCCAGAAATTAGAGACTGGAAATGGCCTTATTAAACCGTAACGACTAAATAACCCCAGATCCCCCCTAACCCCCCTTAATAAAGGGTGAATAGATTCACACTTTTTAAGGGGGATGTAGGGTATCTAATTTCTGATTTATTTATTATATTAATATAAGGTAGTTAACCCTGGAGATTAATTAATATGACACAGGAATTAATAGACTTGAGAAATAGTATTTTAACTGGAAGATATGAAGATGCGTTAGCAATTGTAGATGAATTAGAGGGGATGAGTAAACAAGCAATTTTCAGGAATATTCAATCATTTTTGAGAGTTGTGTTAATTCATTTGATCAAAAATCAAATTGAACAAAGATTAACAAATTCTTGGGCAGCATCTATTGAAAATGCGATTTTAGAAATTAAGAAATTGAACATAAAAGAGAATAAAAAATCTTATTATATCAATAATGATGAATGGGGTGAAATATTAACAGATGCTTTAGAGTCTGCTATTCGTCCAGCTACTTTAGAAGTAATGAATGGTAAATTTAACAGAAAACAACTTTCACAACTTCTCAATAAAGAACAATTAATATTAACAGCAACAGAATTACTTGAATTTACCTATAATTATCAAATCCGAGAATTACCTGATATAATAGATGAATATTTAGGTAAATTACCCGGTGGGGAAAATTGGCAGTTAGGGAAAAGCTAAGAGGTGATAAAAAATGACACAAGAATTAATAGACTTGAGAAATAGTATTTTAGCTGGACGTTATGAAGATGCTTTGGCTATTGTTGATGAGTTAGAGGGGATGAGTAAACAAGCAATTTTCAGGAATATTCAATCATTTTTGAGAGTTTTGTTAATTCATTTGATTAAAAATCAAATAGAACAAAGATTAACAAACTCTTGGGTTGCATCTATTCGTAACTCTTTAGTAGAAATCAAAAAAATCAATCTCAAAGAAAATAAAAAATCCTATTACATCAATAAAGATGAATGGGATACCTGGTTGCAGGAAGAAATAGAATTAGCAATAGGTGATGCAAGTTTAGAAGTAATGAATGGGAAATTTAACAGAAAACAACTTTCACAACTTCTCAATAAAGAACAATTAATATTAACAGCAACAGAATTACTCACATTTATCTATAATTATCAAATCCGAGAATTACCTGATATAATAGATGAATATTTAGGTAAATTACCCAGTGGGGAAAATTAGCAGTTAGGGAAAAGCTAAGAGGTGAAAAAAGATGACACAGGAATTAATAGACTTGAGAAATAGCATTTTAGCTGGAAGATATGAAGATGCGTTAGCAATTGTAGATGAATTAGAGGGGATGAGTAAACAAGCAATTTTAAGGAATATTCAATCATTTTTAAGGGTTTTGTTAATTCCTTTGATTAAAAATCAAATAGAACAAAGATTAACAAACTCTTGGGTTGCATCTATTCGTAACTCTTTAGTAGAAATCAAAAAAATCAATCTCAAAGAAAATAAAGAATCCTATTACATCAATAAAGATGAATGGGATACCTGGTTGCAGGAAGAAATAGAATTAGCCATAGGTGATGCAAGCGTAGAAGTTTTAAATGGTATCTATACAGAATTTCAACTAGCAGAAATGGTTGATAAAAATAACATAATTTCCACTGCTTTAAATTTTCTAGAATTGACTTATATCCATTCTGTAAAAGACTTACCAAAAGCTATCACAGAAATCATTATTAAATTACCTGGTAGTGAAAAATGGCAATAAATATGTATTATAATATTATATTATATATAACATCTGCGATTATCTGCGCTTATCTGCGTTTAGAAACAGACTTTAAAATATCCCCTGTAGTAATAACCGTACAAAATAATTACCTAAATATCAACAATAACGATAGGAATAGGTGTCTTTATAAGGTAGGATGAAACTTAACACAAAGTAAAAATACCTTACTAGAGAATTATCATGACAGTCGCTGCAACTTTTGATTTAGATAGCTTAAATCAGAAATTTGAAACCGCTACCCCTACAGAAATTCTAGCTTGGTCTGTGGAAAACATACCCACAGGTTTAGTACAAACCAGCGCGTTTAACGTTGATGACATCATCCTCACCCACATTTTATATACTGTACTCAAGCATCCAGTACCCGTTATCTTCCTAGATACTCTGTATCACTTCAAAGAAACTTTAGAATTAGTTGCTAAAGTAAAAGACCTATATAACCTAGATTTAAAAACCTACAAAGCACCTGATGTAGACACCCGTGAAGCTTTTGCGGCTAAGTACGGTGAAGCATTATGGGATACAGATATTATCAAATTCCACGACGTTACTAAAATTGAACCTTTAACACGCGGTTTAAACGAACTAAACACCGTAGCTTGGATTACAGGTCGCCGTCGTGACCAAGCTGTTACCCGTGCCAATATGCCTATTTTTGAATTAGACAACCAAGGACGTTTAAAAATTAATCCTTTAGCTGCTTGGACTCGCAAACAAAGCTGGGATTATGTTGCAGAACACAAAGTGATTTATAACCCACTTCATGATCAAGGATATCCTAGCATTGGTGATGAACCTATTACTACTAAAGTACGTGAAGGTGAAGATGAACGCGCTGGACGTTGGAGAGGAACTGGTAAAACTGAGTGTGGTATTCACATTTAGTTTTTAGTTTTTAGTTATTGGTCATTGGTCATTGGTCATTGGTCATTGGTAATGTGTTAAAAAATGGCTAATTACTAATGACTAATATTAATATTTTGTATTTGTCTGAATCAGGATGTCCAGGATTTGAGGATTTACAGGATGTGATTGATAAGTTATTTGTGTGTGGGGATTTTTGAGATTTTAGTTTCGCGCAGAGACGCTAAGAAGCAAAGACGCAAAGAAGAAATTGTCTGAATCAGGATGTCCAGGATTATAGGATTTTCAGGATGTGGATTTGCAATTTTATATAATATCGATATTCATCAGATTAATAAAGTGTTTGGATGTACTGGGGTAATTTTATTTCCATAGCGTTTAAAGTCACTCATATTGAAAGTAAGAAGGTGAGTTATTTGATGAGCAAACATAACTGCTACTAATCTTGCATCATGAACGTTGACACCCATCACACCATACTCAATTACAATCTGTTTCCAATGCTGATAAATTTCCGGTATATCTGGTAATATGGGAAAGAAATTTTCTAATTTTTCTAGTTCTGCTTCTGCTGCAATTAAACTCATTCCTAAGCCATTTTTTTCTACAGGACGAGTAGCACTACGCCAAAATTCTACTAAATTTTGATGTGTTAAATAACAAGTTTCTTGTTTTCTTCGGAGTGTAGCAAGTGCATTTAAAGATTCAGGACACATTGGATGATGTGGTTGTGCTATTATCAAAATGATATTAGTATCAATTAAATATGCCACTATATTTCCTCTTCTTCATAAATACCTGCTCGTCTTACAGCGTAGTCAGATAAAATAGGTGTATTTTTTGTATGACTAGAACTCCATTCATTTAATGCTGTAATCCATTCCTCATCGGAAACTGTTTGATAAAATGGGGTTTCTGTAGTTTTAACTAATTGTTCTAGCATTGCATCAAGATGAGGTTTAACTGCTTCTGCTGGAAGTTGAGTTATTTTTGCTAATGTTTCGGTAATTTGTTGTAATTCTTGAGAATGAGATTGTTGCCATGTTTGTAAGATCATAATTTTGAAAATATGATTTTTCACTACTTATATTTTAGCACAATATTGTCTGATTTAGGACAATTTTCGGTAAGTCAAAATTCACTATTTTTCTGTCTGAATCAGGATGTCCAGGATTTTATGATTTACAAGATGTGATTGATAAATTAGTAGTGGGGATTTTTAAGATTTAAGTTTCTCGCAAAGACGCAAAGAAGAAATTGTCTGAATCAGGATGTCCAGGATTTGAGGATTTATGGCTAACGCCACGCTTCGCTATCAGGATGTTTTTTGATGATAGTTTGTGGGGATATTGGGATTTTCAGGATGTTTTTTGATGATGGTTTTTCAATGATTATCAACCATCTAAAAATTACCATCCTGTTAATCCTTTAATCCTGGTTATCCTGATTCTGACAATAGAACTGGTGCGTTACGTCGTGTATTTAATTGATTTGTATATTTTCTGATATTTTCGCACTTCCACCGCACTCTACAAACTACAAAATCAACCTCCAACGAAACAAACATTCAAGCCAAATATACAAAATTCTCCAAACACCGACAAATACACAAAAAGGACAACCCATAAGATACCGATAATTTTGATTAACCAGGCTCTCCTAGACTAGATATGACCATTTAACACTTAATACTTGGTTAAATTCATTATGTATCAATAGATTCAATAAAATCAAAATCAATTTTTATTAAATCTATTATTTTTGATTGATGTAATCGTTATACACTAATGGTTTTAACCGTTGTTTTTTATTAAATTACCATAGCCACTCTAGGAGAGCCATTAACCACCATATTAATTGCTCAATTTCTATCTTCCTGATACTGTCAACTTCAGAAAATAAACCCACCCATTCCTTAATAATTTGCGGACGGTTTTTAGGTTCTAATTCCAATCCTTTAACAATTGCTTGATTTAACTTATCACTAATCCTAGAATTTAATTCCTTCGGTTCTATTAAAGTCCGATTATCTAGCTTCCTTGCTAAACAAGGTGTGGCAGTATCTCCAGTCAATAAATAAAACAAAGAAGCAGCTAAAGTATAAACATCAAGAGTTGGTGCTTTCTCTGTATCTAACATTTGTTCCCAAGGTGCAAAAGCTAAATTAGCAGCTTGGTTAATACTCTCACTGTCCACATTTCCTACTAAACCAAAATCTATCAAAACTACAGTATTGCTATTTTCTCTTAAAATCATATTCCCAGGATGTGCATCTCGGTGAATAATGCCATTTTCATGACAAATAGATAAAGCATCAGCAATTTGTTTAATATAATCAATAGCAGTAGATTCTGATAAAACACCTTTATCTTGCACCAAATGATATAAATTTTCACCCTTAACAAAATCCATCACCAGACATGGTAAATCATCCTCCTCAAAAAAGTCTATAATTCTGACAATATTGGGATGTTGAAGTTGGGTAATCTCTGCTAATCTTCTTCCTTCCTTGCGAAAACCTTCCACATATTTAGGATAATTAGCATCTCTACACAAACGACTATTAGGAGTTTTAATAACAACTGGTAACTTCAACTCTTGATGTTTAGCTTTATAGGTAACACCAAAACCCCCAGAACCTATTTCTTCTTCTATTACATATTGGGGACGTTGTTGTAAAGGCTTTCCAGGTTGTAACATAAAAAGATGTATGCTTAAATATGCCCGTAATTGTAACATAACCCAAGCATCAAAAATAATCGAACGCAGATAAACGCAGATAAACGCAGATAAAAACTAAAACCTCCTCCCTCCGTGTCCTCTGTACTTCTGTGATTCGTTATCATAAAACCTATAGAAAATCTCTCTTAAACCCTCTTACCTTCGTGTCCTTTGCGTTCTTTGCGGTTCGTTAAAAAAAATCCCACTCAGCAACATGATTAAAATCCTACACCTTTCAGATATCCATATAGGAAGCGGTTTCTCCCACGGCCGCATCAACCCCGCCACAGGCTTAAATACACGATTAGAAGATTTTGTCAATACCCTATCTTTGTGTATCGATCGCGCTTTATCAGAACCAGTAGATATGGTGATTTTTGGTGGTGATGCTTTTCCCGATGCCACACCCGCACCCTACGTACAAGAAGCCTTTGCTAGTCAGTTCCGCCGCCTTGTAGATGCCAATATACCGACAGTTTTGTTAGTTGGTAATCATGACTTACATTCCCAAGGTGTGGGCGGCGCAAGTCTAAATATTTACCGTACTCTTGGCGTTCCTGGTTTTGTAGTTGGTGATACTTTAACTACCCATCATATCCCCACCCGTAACGGTAAAGTACAAGTAATTACCCTCCCTTGGTTGACTCGTTCGATGTTGATGACTCGTAAGGAAACAGCGGGTTTATCTATGGCTGAAGTCAATCAACTTTTAACAGAACGCTTAGAAGTGGTTTTAGAAGGAGAAGTGAGAAAACTTGATCCCGATGTACCTACCGTACTTTTAGCCCATTTAATGGCTGATAATGCTATGTTAGGTGCTGAACGTTTGTTAGCTGTGGGTAAGGGCTTTACTTTACCTTTATCTTTGTTAACACGCCCTTGTTTTGATTATGTGGCTTTGGGTCATGTTCACTGCCATCAAAATCTGAATAAATCTAATGATCCACCTGTGATTTATCCTGGGAGTATAGAAAGGGTAGATTTTAGTGAGGAGAAGGAAGATAAAGGTTATGTAATGGTGGAGTTGGAAAAAGGTAATGTAGAGTGGGAATTTTGCTCTTTACCTGTGCGTACATTTCGCACTATTGAGGTAGATTTATCTAAAAGTGATGATCCGCAGGAAGTTTTGTTGAAGGCGATCGCTAAATATGAACTCGAAGAAACTGTAGTTAGGTTAATCTATAAATTGCGTTCTGAACAGTTAGATTTAATTGAAAATTCCGCAATTCATAAAGCTTTAAGTACAGCGCACATCTATACAATTCAACCAGAATTAGTTAGTCAATTAGCTAAACCGCGTATTCCTGAATTAAGCGCCAGCAGTAGTATTGATCCGATGGAAGCTTTAAGAACTTATTTAAATAATCGGGAAGATTTAAAAAATATTGCTGCATCTATGTTAGAAGCAGCAGAAAATCTATTAGTGGAAGAAATTTATTGAACACAAACTGCTATTTCTCTGCAAAAATTCAACTAAAAACCTTCCCCTCTATTCAATCTTTCTTCATGTTTGGTAATTACCCACAGTGCATGAATACTACCGGGAAGCCAACCTAGCAAGGTTAACAAAATGTTAATGATCAAAGTTATACCTACACCTTCTGTCAGAAATACTCCCACAGGAGGTAAGAACAAACCAAGCAGCAAACGAGTTAATTTCATGGGATGATTCCTATTTTTTCAAAACTACTTACTTGCTTTCATTTAAGATTCAGTCGTGATTTGACTATTATTGCCTTGTAACTCCAGATTTCTTTCTGCAAAGTATTTATTGATGAAGGTATTAGCCAAAGATAGAACTACTGGAGCGAGAAGAAAAGCGATAATTCCCTGCACTCTAAAACCAGGAACTAAAACTGATGCTAACCAAAAACAAATTCCGTTGACTATTAAAGAAAATCCACCGAAAGTTACATAAGTCAATGGTAAAGACAGGGTGGAAATAATTGGTTTAATTGAACCATTAATCGCACCAATTACTAACCCAGCAATTAAAGCTGCGGGAAAATTGGCAATTCTAACACCAGGAAAGATGATATCGACAATTAACAAGCTTAATGCTGTAGCGAGTGCGGTTAAAAATGTCGCCCACATTATTTTTACCTCTCTAACTGCTACCTTTATTTTTAAAGAATTTTGCAGTTTTCACATCTGTTGCTAGATAGGATTGAGGTATATCGAAAGGATGATTTTTCACTTATAGGAAACTGGAGTCTTTTCCAGTCAGCGGTTTTCACTCCTGACTCCTGACTCCTGACTCCTGACTCCTGACTCCTTGCTTATTGTTTGACTGCTTTCATTGATAAACCAATGCGTTTTAATTTTTCGTTCACTTCTAATACTCTGACTTTTACTACTTGTCCAACTTTAACTATTTTCTTAGGATCATCTACAAATCTATCTGCAAGTTGGGATATGTGAACTAAACCATCTTGATGTACTCCGATATCAACAAATGCACCAAAGTTAGCAACGTTGGTGACTATTCCTTCTAATTCCATTCCCTCTTTTAAATCGCTAATTTCTTTTATTCCTTCTTTGAATGTTGCATACTTAAATTCTGCACGGGGATCTCTTCCTGGTTTTTCTAGTTCGTTGAGAATGTCACGCAGGGTTGGTTCTCCAATGGTGTCAGTTACGTATTTTTTGAGGTTGGTTTTTTTCAGGTTTTCAGCTATTTGTGTTACCTGCTTTAATGGTACTTGTAAATCTTTAGCGATCGCCTCTACTACAGGATAACTTTCTGGGTGAACTGCGGTGTTATCTAGGGGGTTTTCTCCATCTCTAATTCTTAAAAAACCTGCTGCTTGTTCATAAGCTTTTGGTCCTAGTTTCGCTACTTTTAACAGTTGTTTGCGATTTTTGAATGCGCCGTTTTGGTTGCGATAAGCAATAATATTGTTAGCAACTGTGGGGGTAATTCCTGAAACAAAGGTTAGCAATTCTTTGGATGCAGTGTTTAAATCTACTCCCACATAATTCACACAACTTTCTACTGTTTCATCGAGTTTCTTTTTCAGCAATTTTTGATCAACGTCGTGTTGATATTGTCCCACACCAATTGATTTGGGGTCAATTTTTACTAATTCTGCTAGGGGATCTTGTAATCTTCTCCCGATACTAATTGCACCTCTGACGGTAACATCTAAATCAGGAAATTCTGCAAGTGCAACTTTGCTGGCTGAATATATGGAAGCACCAGATTCATTGACTATGACTTTAACAGGTTTGCGTTCACAAGTTGTTAATACTTCTGTTACAAATTCATCGGTTTCACGGGATGCTGTTCCGTTACCAATGGCGATTAATTCAATGTTGTATTTTTGAATTAATTTCTTTAGTGTTTGTGCTGCTTTTTGTCGTTGTTCTGCTGCTTGATGAGGAAATACAGCTTGATATTCTAAGAATTTACCTGTTTGATCTAAAACTGCAACTTTGCAACCTGTTCTAAAACCTGGATCTATCGCTAATGTGGGTTTCATTCCCGCAGGTGCAGATAATAATAATTCCCGCAAATTAGCTTCAAATGTTTTGATTGATTCTATATCAGAATAAGTTTTTTTCTCAGAAATTACTTCACTGATAAGAGAAGTTTTCATCAAGCGGTTAAAGGCATCTTTTAACATGGCTTGATAAAAGTCTCTGATATTTCTGACCTTGGTTTTAATTTCTTGGGATTCTAAATAGGAAAGTACAAAATCTTCATCAAAATCCATGTCAAAATTTAAGATTTTTTCTGTTTCTCCTCTACACAAAGCCAGCATATTATGAGGGGCGATATTTTTGATTTTGATTTGATAATTGCGGTACATTTCAAATTTGGTTGTACCTTCTGGATGTTCTTCTTTAATACGGGAAACAAACACCCCTTCATCTAAGAAATAATCCCGCAGATAGGCGCGTAATTCTGCTTTTTCTGCTACTTCTTCAGCTAAAATATCTGATGCGCCTTTTAATGCTTCCTCTGCATTTTTTACGCCTTTTTCTTCAGAAATATATTTTGCCGCTTCTGTTTCTAAGTCAGCACCTACGCCATTTTTCACATTTAATGATTTAATAAATGCTGCTAAAGGTTCTAGTCCTTTCTCTCTAGCGATAGTTGCACGGGTGCGGCGTTTTGGTTTGTATGGTAAGTATAAATCCTCAAGTTCTGTTTTTTGTAAACAGGAGGTTATTTTCTGCTGTAGTTCGTCTGTGAGTTTACCTTGTTCTGATATGGCATTTAAAATTACTTGCTTTCTTTCTTCTAATTCTGTTAAGTACGTATGCCTATCAGATAAATCCCGCAATTGCACTTCATTCATTTCTCCAGTGCGTTCTTTGCGATACCGTGCAATAAAGGGAATTGTCGCACCCTCAGCGAAAAGTTCCAGTGCGTTCTGCACCTGATGGGGTTTAAGTTCTAGTTCTGTTGCTAGTAATTGCGGAATGTTCAACATTCGATTTTTTTGTTAAAAATGCTACTTCAAGATTTAATATGCTTGCTCAATATGCCAGTACAAGCCTGTAAATTTCATAATATACCCAATTATATACCCAATTATATACCCAGTTATATAATTTAAACTGTTTCCTATCCTCAGTTTAAGCTTTGTTCAAGAAAAATATTGTAAAATTCTTGTAAAGGAAACATACGTAAGTCTATAATCAATTCTTATTCCTCCTATAGGTTGAATCTATGGATTTCAACCATGAGGCTGTTAGTTCAGGATTGGGTAAAATGCCTTTGTTTTTTCTGATTCCATTATTTACTGGGTTAATTACTGGTTACTTTTGGAACAAACATAATGATGAAGTTGCTTATATTTCAGGTGTATTGACGGCTGTAACGCTGATTCTGAGCCTGATTGTTGCACCTTGGCAAATTCAGTTAAGTTTGTTAGTTTTTGTACTGTTATTTTCTAACAAGTTGTTGAAGAAATATTATTAAACGGTTTGTGGTAAAACAGTAGCAATGCGACTCTACACACTCCAAGAGTGTACATGGCGTTGCTACGTGGTTTCATCCATTTGAAATGCGTTGGTTATATTTCGTTCTAAAATCATGATCTAGTTACCAATTACCAATCACCAATCACCTATTACCAATCCAATACTGTTCGGTTAAGAGTTTTTGTAGGTTGGGTTAAGCGATAGCGCAACCCAACAAAAGCTTATAAATGTTGGGTTTTGTTCCTCTAGTTACCAATCACCAATCACCAATCACCAATCACCAATTACCAATCACCAATTACCAATCACCTATTATGAATTAATTTCTCCTCTCACTAAAATTACTGTACTATCAACACCAGAAGCAATATTTTCAGGAATATTACCGTGAATTGCTTGTTGTAATAAACCCTCACGAGAAGCACCCAAAACTACAACATCAAAATCTTCTTTCTTGACTAAATTAATTACCCCTTCGGTAACAGAATCAGCTTCTATAGGTGTTGCAAAAACATTACTATGTAAATTGCGGTGTCGGATTAACTGACGAGTATATTCTTCTAAAAATTGCAGATTTGGTTTTAATTCCGATGGTTTAAATACTTGAGTGAGGCGAATTTCTGGCTCATTTCCTAATGTGACTAAAGCTGGTAATAATTTAATGGCTATAGGTGCATTTGGTCCCCCTGCCATTGGTACTAACCAACGGTTAAAATGGGGAGGTTCTGAATAATTGCCTAACTTCACAACAACTACATCACAGGTAGCTTGACGAATTATAGTGTCAACAACAGTACCAAAAATACGGCCGGGGGTAGAAGTATTTCCTTTCCAACCCATGAACATTAAATCTATATGACGTTCTTTGATTGTTTCTAAAATTGCTTGCCCAACATCATGGGCAACTCGTATTTGTGTATGAATAGGAATGTGCAATTTTTTGGCTAAAGCTTCCGCGTGTCTGAGTAAGCGACGACTTCTTGTAGTTCTGACTTCTGTTTCTGATGGGGAACTGTTACGGGATACTAAAATAATTTGTAAACACTCTAATTCATAATGGCGATCGCGGGCAATAGTAGCAGCCATTTGTAATAAAGTTTCTGCTGTATCTGGGTTAGCAAGTGTAACTAATAATCTACCTCTACCAATATTAGGCGATCGCGTTTGGTACACTACATAAGATGGTTCTGGTTGTGGTCCAGTCATACCATTTTTACAGTTCAGACGATCTGCTTCTGCTCTAATAATATCTGCACGAGTAATAATACCAATCAATTTTTGTTTTTCTACCACTGGTAAACGACTAATTTGATAACGATCCAGTAAATACAGTACATCACTCAAAGTTTGTGTCGGCTTAACTGTGATTGGTTTTGGTGTCATGATTTCCCTTAAAACTGTATGCCGGAAGGGGTAAATATTTTGTATATCTGATTGAGTAATAATTCCCACTAATTGATTTTTTTCTACCACTGGAAAACCCCGATGATGAGAACGAGAAAAGGCTTGAATTGATTCTTCTATAGACATTTCTGCCTCTAGAGTTTCTACCCGTTGCTGCATTACATCCTTGGCTGTTAATTCAGTTAATACCCCTTCAATTGGAGCATTTTTTTGCAATTTTATCCCATTCAATAGTAAAAGTTTTTCATACAGTGAACCAGGTAAAACTTGATCGGCAACTAAATAAGAAGTGACAGAAACAATCATCAAAGGTAATACAAGATTGAAATCTGTCGTCATTTCAAAAATAATCACAATAGCTGTAATTGGAACTTTAGAAACGGCGCTAAAAAAGCCCCCCATTCCTGCTAAAGCGTAGGTAGTAGGAGAACCAAAACCCCACAGTTGAAACTCACAAACTCCAACTATATGACCTAAACAAGAACCTAAAATTAAACTGGGTGCAAATAATCCCCCTGGAGCGCCAGAACCAAAGGCAATTAATGTTAAAATAAATTGAGTAATAAAAGTGATAATTGCTAACAAAAGATTCGGTTGACTGGCAATCATATACTCCCGCAAACCAGCATTATCACGATAATATTCCGGGAGTAAAGCCACAATTAAACCCGAAATCAAGCCAGCTAAAGCCACTCTTAAAGACAAGCTAATGTGTAATCTCCGATAAGTTTTAATACTGAATATTAAACCGTGATTAAATACAGCACCTAGCAACCCTGCCAACACACCCAACAATAAAAATATAGGAATTTCTTGCAGGGAAAATTGGCTAGAATAGTCCATTAATTCTAGGTTTAGTTGCAAACTTCCACCACCTAATAACCGGGAAATTACACCACCGATAAAACAGGCAATAATGGCAGTTCCTAAAGTTAGTCCTGATAAATCTTGGAGTAACTCTTCAATAATAAATAATACCCCAGCAATAGGGGCATTAAAAGCAGCGGATAAACCAGCACCCGCACCTGCGGCGATCATTTGGCGGCGATGTTCTGGGGAAGTGGGAAAAGTGCGACTCATTCCGGCCGCTAAACCTGCACCTACTTGGACCGTGGGACCTTGTCTTCCTAATGTGATCCCCGAACCCAAGGCAATGATAGCACTGAGTAACTTAATTAATGCCACTCGCCAGGATAACTTAATAGGAACATTGGCAAGACTAGCTTTAACTTGAGGAATACCACTACCAGCGGCTTCTGGTGCTAACCTTTGTACCAACCAACCTGCTAAAAAGCCAAAACTCATCCCAATTAAAGGTAAAGTTAGCCAAGCTGGTAAAAGTTGGGTACTGTGAACTCGCCATGTTCCCAACCAACCTGAACCTTGTTTAAGTAATACTGCTGATAAAGCCGCAATAATTCCTATGACACAAGCTTCAATATTGGCATAGCCCATTGAAGATATTGCTAAACTTTTTTTGGACTGCCACAAGTTGCGAAAACGCTGGGTTAGTATGTCCGGGAAAATCATAATTTAAAATTTAAAATTCAACATTCAAAATTGAAAAATAACCTCCATAAATCATAATTCTCTATAATTGGTGATTGGTGATTGGTGATTGGTGATTGGTGATTGGTGATTGGTGATTGGTGATTGGTAAAATTATTAGCTATTCTCTCTTACCTTCTTACTGTCACCTGTCACCTGTCAACTGTCACCTGTCTCCTGAAATCAACTATTTTTCCCAGTTGTAGAAAGTCCTTCCACTATCAAAGATGGAGTATAACAAGAACCATTCCAATCTGCATCCCCACCGAGTTTAACTATTTTTTTGAGGGCTGTGTAAACATTGCCGGCGACCATTGTATCTTTAACTCTACCAATTATTTGACCTTTTTTTACCAAATATCCCAAATCAATATTGATAGAAAAATCACCAGAAATTCCTCCTCCTCCTCCTAGCATTTGATCGACTATTAAACCTTCATCCATATCTTGAATTAATTCTTGTAACGTTGCTTTACCAGGTTGGATGAGAAAGTTAAATAAACCAGGGGTGGGATAACTACCCAAACCAGGGCGAAAACCATTACCAGTGCTACCAATACCTAATTGTCTGCCAATAGTGCGATCGCTATAAAAATTGCGTAAAATTCCGTTTTCGATAAATATCAAAGACTTGGTAGGATTGCCTTCATCATCAAAAGGACAACTGTAAGGACCTGCTTGGGGGTTTTGGTAAAGGGTGAGAGAGGGTGCAACAACAGGTAGACCCTTTTTTTCTGCCCAAGGAGAAGCTTTTTCCAAGACTTGCTTACCATTTAATGCCGCTTGCACAGTTCCCCAAAGCATATCCGCAGCTTTGGAAGTAAATAAAACTGGAAACCGACCGCTAGGGGTAGAAACGTTTTCTTTTGCCCAATTTAATCGCTGTAAAATTTGATTCGCCACTCTAGCGGGTTCAAGTTCACTTCGTTGGGTTTGTCCATCAGCAACACTGAGAAAATCATCACCTCTGACCCATTCTGCGGACATATAGCAACTGAGAGTAGTATCAGTATAGTGACAATCCAAACCTTTGCTATTGATTAAACGAGTATTTTCTACATCACATTCCCAATCACTATTACAGAGAACATCAGGATAGAATTCACGCACGATAGCGATCGCATTTTTGCCCCAGTCTATCAGTTTGTCCACTGGAACAGCTTCCCCCAAATCAGGGTAATATTTTTCAGAATTACGACTGAGTTCTACAGGTTCAGGGTGATTTAACTGACTGAGAACTAAAGCTCGTTCTACCATCCCTTGAGGATCTACAGAACCGTAAGCCACAGTCAGTCCTGGACGACCGTTTCGCCATAGCCGCAATGCTGTACCTTCAGATTGACTGGTTTCTAGTTGTTTTAAGCGGTTGGCCTCAAAAAACACAGGACGAGAAAGCGATCGGGACTGATACACTTCCGCAGCCTCTGCGCCAGATTTTAAAGCCAGTTCTAGCAACTGTTCCGCTAGTGTATCTTGTGACAATTTTGCAGAACCCATTTCCCTTGATTAATTGTGGATTTTGGATTTTGAACCCCAGATAGACCAGTCCATTATCCCATCAGCGTGCATCAACAGTTATTATTTTTGGGTAATTGGGGCATGGGGCATTGGATTATTAACCTCCCCCTGCTCCCTGCTCCCTGCTCCCCTGCCTATTTAATGTCACCAGTCACCAGTCCCCAGTCCCTACAGATTCACCTCTTGTAACAGCCAAAAACCAGCAAAAGATTGAGCTTGGGGATCGGACTGGACACCGATAAAATGCACTCCATTGGCTTGTTGTTTGGCTGCTTCAAAACCTTGTGCTTCTTTGAGCAGTTGAGGAGTTCTGATATTGGCCAAAATCCAACTTTCTGTTGCACCGGTTTCTAAAATCAGCCTGTCTCCTTGACTGGTATCAAATCGCAGATAAGCTAACTCTAAACCTGACATCCACCCAGCGATAGGTAAAGCTCTAGGTGAAAAAATCAAAATCCCCGGAATGCGAGTTTCTGGGGGTAATTGTGCCAATTCTAGGGGAAAAGCTTCACCAAAGCCAATTTCCCATTCTGGCATATCTGCAAAATCTCCGGCTTCTAAACTCACAAATGCCCATTGTTTGCCTTCCAACGCATCCGGTAAACGCTGGGGTAAGGGTCTTTCTAAGCGTACAGAAGGATTTGTACCGCCTTGATATCCTGGTTCTTGGGGATAAACTTCCTCCATTCGCTGTTGTATCCATTGATTGAGAATCAATGCTTTCCGACTAGGTAAGGCAGGAATACCTATATCTTGACAGGCTTTTGTAATCATATTATTCATTTGCCGACGGAAAAAGCGGATTTTAATTGGTGCTTTTCCCGCTTTCTTGATCGCTTCTTGTAACGCTGTCCGCAACCAAACTGAATTTACTTGGGTACTAGGGCAATATTGAGCATAGCGAAACAAGGAATCTGTTTTAGTGCGTACATCAGTAGGACTTTCACACACTAAGACTTCCCAAACTTTTTTTTGATTTGCGTCCAATATCGGACGAGAGTAAAAATCGAGTTCCCAAATACTGCCCATGTTATACGATGAAATCTGGCGAGTTGATGTTTTGTTGTCTTTCCACTCTACCAATCTACAGCCGCAATGAACGATCATTCATTACTCATCATCGGCTCTAATTGTCGCACTTGTGCTGGTAAATGTTGTTCCATCCAATTACTCAAATCAGCTAGAAATTCACGATAATTAAGATCACAATGTAAATCGTGATATGCTCCCGGATATTCAATACGCAACTTATCTGCACAAGTTACTCGTTGATAAAAAATTTCACTCCCCTCTGGAAAAACTACTCTGTCAGCACCACCATGTAAAATTAATAAAGGTGCTTTCCATTCATGGGCGTGGGCATTGATCCAAGCTAATGTAGTAAAGAACTCTGTGGAAAACCGGGCTGTTGCACGGGTATGGCGTAAGGTATCTTGAGTGTAGGTAGCTACAATTTTCGGATCTCTTGAACCTGCGGTGGTGTCGAGTCCAGTATTTAAGGAAAAACGCGGCCACAAGCGCGAAAGCATTTTTCCCAACAGTACAAGCACTGGTGATACTCCTACTTCTCCAATACTAGGTGCAACTGCAATCACTCCCTGTAATGCAGATATCTCTTCTGGATGGCGCAAAGCATATTCTAAAACTATCATTCCCCCCATGCTATGTCCAAATAAAAAAATGGGAATTTGTGGTTGTTGCTGTTGCATCATTTTTAAGAATGTTCGCACGTCATTACGAAACTCAGACCAAGTATTAATGTAACCTCTTTGACCTGGTGATTGTCCATGACCACGCAAATCTAAGCCATAAACAGCATATTGCTGAGGTAACAAATGTTCAATTATATTTTTGTAAAGTCCGCTGTGTCCTCCGAGTCCATGTACTAATGCTAATATCCCCCTGATTTTACCCCCTGGATTCCAGTTTTGATAATACAGATCAATTCCCCCAACACCTTTAAATGTGCCTACGCTGTGGTAAATAGTCATGATTAGTTTTTTACCTAATTTCCCAGCAACTTTTTAGCCTATCAACGTACATTGTAGGGAAAATATCTTCTAACTGTGGGAGGATTACAGAAATTTTGGTGATTGGGTTGTTACAGTATGTTGTAAAGATGGAAAATAATAACGAGTCTGATAATTTACCGCTTTTGACTGAGAACGCTATTAAACGGGTTTGGGAAGGTGTGGCGGCGGCGAGCGATCGCTCTATTCGAGATACTATTGATACTACTCTCAATCAGTTATCTGCTATTGATCAGGAAAATACAGAACCGCGAGTTAATGCCAATATCAGACGTTGGGTGTTGCGATCGCTCATTCATTGCTTTTTCCGTGTCCGTGTGGAAAACATCAAAAATATACCGCAGACATCAGCTATTTTAGCTGCTAATCATCTCCATCATTTTGATCCCTTGATTTTACTCGCAGAAATACCGACTCAATCGTATTATTATATTCTTGGTGATGCCCGCACTCTCTATAATAAATGGTGGAAACGCCTGATTTTAGGTTTTGCAGGTGGTGTTATTCCTTTGGAACGCATTTGGGGAGAAGAACAGGCTGTTATTGCTGCTGCTGAAGCGGGAAGGGATGATTTAAAGGAACTGGCAGAAGTTATTAAAAGTACCGTTAATCCTGGTGGAAATATCCAAACAGTCCGCCGCATAGACCGCATTGTTTCGGCAATTTTAGCCCGTGGGGATGGGTTGATGATTTTTCCCGAAGGTAGACTGGGAAATGCTGAGGGTCGTTTGCATCCCCTAAAACGGGGAACTGTAATTTATGCGTTGCGGGCTGGAGTGCCAATTGTACCCATAGCATTAATCGGCACTCATGATTTATTTTGGAGAAAAAAGTTAACAATTCGGGTAGGTGAACCTTTGTATTTTCCTGCAACTTCTCGGCCAAAGCGTCAGGAAATAGATGTAGCTTTGGAAACTTTGGAACAAGCAATAAGGGATTTGTTACCTACAGATTATCATGAACCGGAGGGGATAAAGTTGTTACAAGGTTTTTTGAATCGGATGTTGTGGTAAGAGGATTTTTTTCTTATTTTCTCACGCAGAGAGGAAGAAAAAGGAAATAAGCACCCAAATTGTTATAGTCTATTCCTAAATTTAAAAATCCTTAACCGAAGTTATTTAAAATGCAAATAGACTTTCACCACGGTGTTACCTACGTAGTGGCACGACTGGCGGGTTTTAACCACGAAGATGCTAGTATTGTTGCTTACTGCGCCCAATATGTAGATGATGCGATTAATGCCGGTATGATTAGATTTGATAATGGGGCAATGTTTACCCGCATCAGTTCCGCCCATAAGATGTTAGATTATCGCAACTTTCAAGAATTAGCAAATTATCATGTGTGGATACCTTTTCATTTTTTACCAGGAAATGGGGGTAAAAAAGCAGGTGAGAACCCGGAAGGAAAGTTTATTGAAAAGTTAATTTGTCGTCCTAATAGTGATGTTGCACAGCAGATGGTAAGGGAGTGTATTCAATGTCGTCAAACTGCTTATAGTTTACATCGTTTAGGGATTACAATGCACGTTTATGTTGATACTTGGGCGCATCAAGGTTTTGCAGGTGTTAACCATCGAGTTAATGAAGCGAAAAAATTACTTGATGAAAATGACAAACCTGATAAAAATTTGATGGATAGATTGAAAAATTATTTTGTTAGTGAAGCTTTACCTTTAGGACATGGTGCGGTTTTAAGTCATCCTGATAAACCTTATTTACGTTGGGGTTATATAAATGGTAGAGGTGAGAAAATTAGACGCAATAATCCTGAAGATTTTTTAGAAGCTGCTGATAATATGTGTAAGGCTATGCAGCGTTATTTATTAGGTGATGCTGATGCCATTGTACCAGGTTTACCGGAAGCAGATAAAAGTTTAATTGCTTGGATGTTAGAAAATATTAAAGATAAAAATGGTCATGCACGTCATCACAAATGGTTAGATGCTATTTCTCAAGGTAAATTTAGTTTTGGAGATGCTAATGTAGACTATATTCCTAAAGGTCAAGGGTCTTGGAAATATCAAGCTTTACGAACTGAAAAAGCAGTTGATAAGGATAATGAAATTTTCCCATATCATCCTAGTTTTTTAGTCAGTAATTGGAAATTATTTCACGACGCTTTACAAGCACATCAATTTTATATTATTCATGATTTATTACCTAAATATGGAATTTGTGTAGCTTAATTTAGGTGAATTTTAGACCCCAAATTCTGGTTGTATATTGTGAAAAATTCGGGAATATTTGCATTTTAAAATATGGATTAAATTAATATTCCAACTAACCAACAGCAAAATTTGTATAGGGTCGAATTTTGGGATGACGGAAACCAAGTACAATTAATTTGATAATCTTGTTCTTGATTAAAATCTGTCCTAGTTCTATTGTAAACAATTATGGTAGATATCACGTCTTGACATACTCAATTTATTGGATAATGTTGAAAAAACTAACCTTGCAACAATCCTTTAAAGAAATAAATCATGTTCATAAAAATCATTTCTATCCACAGCATGACGTGATCCAACCATGCTAAAATTTGCTCTAATGGGTGTTTTTCATACCCGATAAATGTAGCGGTTGTCTCTATCCAGTCGGGTTTTAATTTATGTTGTTTTTGTTGTTGTTTTTGTTGTTGTTTTTCCGCTTCTCTTTCATTTGCAAAACTAGATTCAGGTGTTGATGATACAGTGTTTTTGTTTTTAAAAACCTTTCTTCCCACTGTATTTAATACTTCTTGATTTTTGTCTTCTGTGGTGTTAGATGTGATTTCTAAATTACCAAATAAATCACCCCAAGTCAACCAAGAATCTCCGTTGAAATCAGATGTTTGAATTTGGCGACTATCAATAAATCTGTTAACGGTTTGGTTGGGAATTTCATGAAATTTATAGTCTTTTTCATCTTCCCTGAGTTGGGGAATTTTTCTACCTCCAAAAAAGTAATTAATTGCTGATTCTATTAAAGCGGGAATATTCAAACTTTGCTGTTCGCTGGTTAAATTATCAGCATTTACAGAAATTTCTCCCCTAGCTTCTACCTGTTCTTTCCCATAAATAAAGATATATAATTGAGTTTTGGCAACTTTAATAATTCCCTGACTTTGTTGTTTTACAGGCACAATTGCTTTAGCTTCTAATTTGGCTAAGGCTGTATCTAAAAATGCTAAAATTTTACCAGGATAAGATTTGATTTCTAGGGTGTTTTGATTTTCGGGAACATTTGTTATACTAGAATCTGAACTATTAGTTAATTTGTTTAAAATCCGGTCAATTTCTGGTAATAAATTCTGCTCTTTTTGGGCTGCTACTAATTGTAAAACTTGGGAATATTCAGCAATTTCTTGATTAATTGTCTCATTTAATTTTCTTTGTTGGGATATTGTCAAAACATCAAAAACTTTGTTATTGTCGCTGACAAGTACCAAATTTCTATTTTCTAACTTGACGGCAATTCCCTGTACAGTGGGGATATGATGCTGTAAAGTATTTTCTGATGGTAATTTCGGCGCTTGTTGAGTTTGCAACCACCCAAAACTATGAGTGATTTTTTCCCAGGTTTTACCTAAGAAACCTGAAGATTTGACATTTTGTAAAGTTTCTGATTCAGCAGCGGCAGCAGATGGTAAATTTTTAACTAATTCTATGACGTTCTGAATAGGCGTGTCTGCTGGTGGGGGAGTATAAGATTTTAAGTATGTTTGGGTGGTCTTAGCTGAAGTTTGTAATTTCTTTCCTGGTTGTTTATCAGGCTGCAATGCTTGATACAATGGATAAAGTAACGCCTCTACACTCCATTTTGTAGCAACTTGTAAGTTACGGATGGTACTTTCTAATTTTTGACTCAACCGCCGAGATTGCTGATTGAAGAAGTTAAATACTTTACTTTGATAAGGACGAGATGAACTAGAGGACATGATATCAATATAATTAGGCTGTAATTAGGCTGAGTTTTGATTAATTTTGCCGATTCCTGTGAAATGTGATTGCTCGTAAAATGTGATTGAGATTTAGTTAGTGATATAATCATAACTGAAAATAAATTCAGATGAGTTTAATTTTGACAATCTCAATTTATGTTTAAGTTCTGAGCGTGGTTTTCTCTTGTGAATTTTCATTGTTGATTTTCTCTAACTTTTCATTTTACTCCTATGGATACTATATCTATATCAAAGACTGTTGAAAATTTACGCTCTTTATGTCAAATTAATATCCTTTCTTCTTGGGTTTATCAGCAAGGTAATTTAGAAGTTAATGAGTTAGAAGTTAATGAGGTAGTAAATTCTGATCTGTCTGAATGGCAATCTGTTAAGATAAATCAGAAAAATCAGGTTGTTTGGGATGGGGGAAAACAGGTTCTTTGGTTAGCGCAAAGGTTCACTGTTCCTGAAAGTTTGCAAGGTTATCCTTTATCTGGTTTGTCTTTGCGGTTGTCTTTGCTTTGGTGGGCTGATGCGGTTGAGGTTTATGTTAATGGTAATCTGGTTTTAATTGGGGATTTATTTGATTGTTCCCCACGGGTGCTTTTAAGTCAAGGGGTAAAACCGGGTGATGCGTTTTTTGTTTGTTTGCGGTTGGTGAGTCCTGGTCATTGTGATGGTGCTTTGGTGCGATCGCTTTTAATTTTTGAGTCTTTGGGTTACAATGATGTAGATCCGGGTATTGTGGCTGATGAGTTGGCTATTACTCATGTTCTTTTGGAAAGGTTTTCACCGCAGGGTTTAGCTGGTTTGGTTGCGGGGGTTGATGAGGTAAGGAACCGCAAAGGCGCAAAGAACGCAGAGGAAGAGAGGGAAGAAGAAGATTGGAAGAATGTTGTTTTTAACCTACGTCAGCTTTTACTTCAATCCAAAATCCAAAATCTAAAATCTAAAATATATTTGTTGGGTCATGCTCATTTAGATTTAGCATGGTTATGGCCTGTTTCAGAAACTTGGAACGCTGCACAAAATACTTTTGAGTCGGTTTTAAGGTTACAATCAGATTTTTCTGAGTTGATATTCTGTCATTCTACTCCTGCTCTGTATGCTTGGGTTGAGGAAAATCGTCCTCTGTTATTTCGGGAGATTCAAAATCAGGTAAAATCTGGAAGGTGGGAGGTTTTGGGGGGTTTCTGGGTTGAACCAGATTTAAATTTGATCTCTGGTGAGTCTATTGTTAGACAATTATTATATGGTCAGCGTTATTTTTTGCAGAAGTTTGGAAAAATATCTCCCATAGTTTGGGTCCCTGATACTTTTGGTTTTTGTGCAACTTTACCACAGTTTTTGGTAAATGCAGGGGTTGAGTTTTTTGTTACTCAAAAGCTACGCTGGAATGATACTACTAAATTTGATTATGGTTTATTTTGGTGGCGATCGCCAGATGGTAGTCAAATATTAAGTTATATGTCTGCTCTCATCGGGGAAACTATTGATCCGGTTAAGATGACTCAATATCTGTGTGAGTGGCAAACTCAAACGGGTTTAAATGATGCGCTTTGGCTTCCTGGTGTCGGTGATCATGGTGGTGGTCCTACTCGTGATATGCTAGAAGTAGCACGACGCTGGGAACATTCCCCCATTTTACCCAAGTTGCAATTTTCCACCGCCGAAAATTATCTACAACATATAAAATCGGAATCAGAAAATCTTCCTGAAAATTTACCAATATGGGAAGATGAGTTATATTTGGAATTTCATCGCGGATGTTATACGACTCACGCAGATCAAAAACGGTACAATCGTAAATCTGAACATCTATTATATCAAGCTGAGTTATTCGCAACTCTGGCAACTTCTATATATGGTTGTGAATATCCGAAAATGGAAATAGAAACTTCTTGGAAAAAAGTTCTGTTTAACCAGTTTCACGATATTTTACCCGGTTCTTCTATTACCCAAGTTTATCACGATGCGTTACCGGAGTGGGAAGAAGTTCAACAAGTGGGAAATAAAATATTAGATGATGCTTTAAGGGCGATCGCATCTCACATTACTTTACCACAACCACCCGAACCTAATACTATTCCTATAATAATTTTTAACTCTCTCAACTGGGAGCGATCGGAAGTTATACATATTATAATGAACCGCAAAGAACGCAAAGAACGCGAAGTCAAGAGTGTTTCAGAGGGTTCTTTTGTTAGTTCCCATATTTTTAGTTTAGAAGATCAGAGTTGGAAAGTTTACGATGTTCAAGGAAATGAAGTTATCACCCAACAAACCGCAAATTCTTTATTATTTTTCGCAACTGTCCCATCTATAGGATATCAAATATATTGGCTTTCTCCCACATCGGAAAAATCAAACATCGTAAAAAATGAACTTCCGAAAAATTGGACTTTAGAAAATGAATATCTCCAAGTAAAAATTAACCCCCAAACCGGAGATATAGACAGCATTTTTGATAAAAACCAACAACGGGAAATATTAAACGGTGCAGGAAACCAACTCCAAGCATTTCAAGACAGTGGACAATATTGGGACGCTTGGAACATTGACCCCAATTATAGCACCAAACCCCTAAACCCAAGCGAATTACTATCAATTCAATGGTTAGAACATGGAGAAATTCAACAGAATTTACAAGTGATTCGTAAAATCGGTAAATCTGAATTTACCCAAAATTACATCTTACAAAAAAATACCCCAATTCTTAAAATTAAGAATACTGTAAATTGGCAAGAAAATCAAGTATTAGTTAAAACCAGCTTCCCTTTAAATTTTACCACCGAAACTGCAACTTATGAAATCCCCTGTGGAGTCATTAACCGCCCCACCAACCCCCAAACCCCCGCGGAACAAGCAAAATGGGAAGTACCCGCTTTACAATGGGCGGATTTAACCACAGAAACAGATAGCGGAAAATACGGTTTTAGCTTACTCAATAATTGTAAATATGGATACGATGTAAAACCAAATCAAATCCGTCTGACATTATTAAGAAGTCCCAACTGGCCAGACCCAGAAACAGATAGAGGAATACACGAATTTACCTATAGTTTATATCCTCATCTTGGCAGTTGGCAAGAAGCGGAAACAGTGAAAAAAGGATATGAATTAAATATACCATTAAATGTGTTGATAAATCCAGAAATCAAAAAATCTGCATCTGGTATTTTACCGAATCAAAGTTTTCTCAAATTAGCAGATAATAATTTAATTATCACAGCTTTTAAAGTCAGTGAAGATGATAGTAAAAAAATCATTTTGCGTTTTTATGAATGTCATGGAGAAACAGCAGAGTTAGGTTTAGAAAGTGCATATTTTAGGTTAGGGGAAGCGGTTGATTTATTGGAGAGGAAGGTAAATGAGGAAGTTGGAAAAATCGCACCTTGGAAAATTGGAAGTTTTGAAATTAGTGTCTGAATCAGGATTTTCAGGATGGTAATTTTTAGATGGTTTGTTTGTGTTTAAAGTTGTATTTGTCTGAATCAGGATATCCATGATTAAAGGATTTACAGGATATAATTTTTAAATGGTTTACATTATTCAAAAACCATTCATGATTTTATAGTGTAATCTCAGTATATACTTTACGTTCTGCTTTTATTTTCCTGGCTGGAAATAAAATTGAAAATATAATCATAAAACTCCCGAAATAAAGGACATTTCTTTTGTACTGTATCAGGTTGTATTCCTAATAACAGTAAAGGAGTGTGATAACCTTTAGAAAATCGTGTCACACTACTATCAAATTCGGACAAAGTGCTGGACTCTACTAATGCTTCTGATAGTTTATCTTGACAACAATCTCTGTCATTATCATATTGACTAAAAGATTCAGGGGTATCAAAGGGAATATTTTTTTGGGTACTTAACCACCAACGCATTTTTTCATGTCTACCGCGAAAATCTGAACTCTTAGCTATGGTATTATCCCAATCAGCAATAATCCAAGATTCTATTTCCGGTGCAGCAAAACCAACAAACTTTGGTATTTCTTCGGTGTCAGGTATTTCAGAGATTACTGCTAAAAATCTTTCCCTTTGTTCAAGGTGATTTCGACAATCTAAATCATCAAACACTAAAATGAGATCACATTATAGCTTGATTAATGCTATCTTCAAAGTCAATATTTTCTTGAATTAGATTATCTAAAACCAAAGGTAAATTATCCCCAGAAGCAGATAAATAAATATCACTTCCTCCTATTTTTGGTTCTGAAGTTCTGATTTGGTTCAAGTCCATATTATTGGCGTTATAAAATTGCCATTTAGCAATAAATTCTACTAAATCTCTTCTAATTTGATAAGCGGGTGTATTTTCCGGTGAATAATGACTATATTCAAGCAAACTGGGAAGAATAGACAAACCCAAAGAATTAGTAGGTATGTTATTTAACCTTTCAAACCGTGATGTAGAATTTTGTCTTGATGAATCATAAACTGAAACAACCCCTTTACCAACTTCTTGATCATGAAATTTATAATAATAAAAAGGTTGTGATTCCGATTTGCTTAAACTTTGACCACTGAATAAAAACTCTTGTGAAATAATTACTTTATGTTTATCTCTGTCCACAAAAAGGTTGATAGTTAACATTGTGCTTTTTTCAGGCTGTGTATCATTTTGTGATTTTTGAGAAAAACAATATCTAAAATTAATTACAGCAGGACTTTCTACACGATTATCTAAAATTCTATCAGCCCCAATTTTGGTAACAGCATCTTCAAAACTACTCACACCCCGACTTTCATCAGGAATAGTAGTTAAACAGTCCTTTAAAAATTTTAAACAACTAATAAAATTACTCTTACCTGAACCATTAGAACCGATAAAAATATTCAAATTATCTAACTCTACAGGATGCGGTAAAGACAGATTTTTATAATTCTTATTTTCAATAAACTGTAAAATAGGTTGATTCATAAATGTTTAGCTATATAGATAAGTCGGGGATCTTAATTTTAACTTCCCCAAGGGTGGGCATAGCCCACCATTATACCAAACTAATCACGCTTTTAATCTTCGTGATCCTCAAAAGGATCAGCTAATTCCCTGCTTGGTGGACCAAAGGATGTGTAAATTGCCATACCAGTAATAGCAATCAGGATGGCAGAAAAAGAAACACCAAGCACTAAACCAGGTTCTAAGTCCATAAATTTAGATTTATATTATGAGCGTTATCTTCTAGAGTATTACAAAACTTAACGTAAATACTATATTCTCCATTCATTAAAGTCAGGTAAACCGCCCTACCCTGATAGTGGTATTATCGTCATAGTCAGAATCATCCCAAACGTAAGGTTAAAATCCTGCTGAAATATTGCAGCACCCTACAGAGGGGAATAAAAAAAATAAAAAAAGTTTTGGCAACTGATCTTAGGTGAACTATGGCACAACGGACTAAATTGGGAGATATCCTCAGACCCTTAAACGCTGAATATGGTAAAGTATCCCCCGGTTGGGGAACAACACCTTTAATGGGTGTTTTTATGGGTTTGTTTTTCGTATTCTTGCTCATTATTCTGCAAGTTTACAACAAGTCTCTGTTAATTCAAGACGTACTTGTTGATTGGCGCAGTTTAGGCGGCTAATTGCTACACAGCTATTATAACTTGGATACAAGTTAATATAGACCCGGCCTGTCCGGGTTTTTCAGTTAATAGGGAACAGAGAACTCTTAACAGGGAACGGATAAAGAATTTTTCTCCCAGTCCCCAGCCCCCAGTCCCCAGTCCCCAGTCCCCAGTCACCTGATATATTTGAAGATGAGCTAAAGGAAAAAAATAATGAATATATTTGGTATTGGTTTGCCAGAAATGGCTGTAATTATGGTAGTAGCTTTATTAATCTTTGGTCCTAAGAAACTACCAGAAATCGGTCGTAGTTTGGGTAAAACCATTCGCAGTTTCCAAGATGCTTCTAATGAGTTTCAAAGCGAATTTAAGAAAGAAGCGGAAAAACTAGACCAACCTGTAAAAACCACTGCTGAACTCGAACCTAAACAAATAGAATCTACTAAACAGGATAATTCTGTCTAAAATTCTCCAAATTACAGATTTATCCCGTAAATTCATCCAAAATCCAAAATCCAAAATCCAAAATCTAAAATCCCAAATCGGATGACAGAAGCTGTTAAGCAACCTGCTTTGGTTATTCCCCAGTTAATAGTCGGGTTGGGGAATCCAGAGCCTAAGTATGATCAAACACGCCATAATATTGGTTTTGCGGCTATTGATGCTCTTGCCCACGCTTGGCAATTTTCTTTAACCGAAAATCGTAAGTTTCAAGGACATTTTGCAGAAGGTTTAGCACCTGGAGGCGGTAAAATTCGGCTTTTAAAACCGCTAACTTACATGAACCGTTCCGGGCAATCAGTCCAAGCGGTAACAAGTTGGTATAAAATACCTCCTGAATCTGTGTTAGTCATTTATGATGATATGGATTTACCGTTAGGAAAAACTCGCCTGCGTTTATCTGGTTCAGCAGGTGGACATAATGGGATGAAGAGTATTATTTCCCATTTAAATAGTCAAAACTTCCCCCGCTTACGCATCGGTATTGGTAAACCCAAAGGTGCAGCAAATGAGGATAATGCTGACACGGTTTCTCATGTTTTGGGAAAGTTCTCTGCTACAGAATCAAAATTAATGAATGTGGTTTTAGACTTTGTGGTTGAGTGTGCAGAACTCACCTTAAAGCAAGGTGTAGAAAAAGCCATGAACCGTTGTAATAGCTGGAGTGCTGAGGGATAGGAGTTAGAAGAAGGAGTTCAGGAGTCAGGAGTCAGGAGTCAGGAGTCAGGAGATCAAGGAGTCAGGAGTCAGGAGTCAGGAGTCAGAAGGTAAATATTTCTCCCCAGTCACCAGTCACCAGTCACCAGTCACCAGTCACCAGTCCCCAGTCACCAGTCACCAGTCCCCAGTCACCAGTCACCAGTCACCAGTCC
>NZ_JAQMTI010000110.1:0-42942 GCF_028329225.1 Sphaerospermopsis kisseleviana CS-549
AGTCACCAGTCACCAGTCACCAGTCACCAGTCACCAGTCACCAGTCCCCAGTCCCCAGTCACCAATCACCTAGAGATCATAAACCCTAGCTTCTTCGGTTTCTGGAAACTCCTCACAGTATTCTTCAAAAGCTGTTTTTAAAGGTTTCATTGCCCGTTGGTGGGCTATTTCCGCTTGTATTTCTTCTACCACATCCCAAGCGGCTGCACATTCGGGGGAATTAATTCCTTTTTCTGAACAAACAAGACGAGCTTTTCTAATTTCATCTTGTAATTCTTGTTCTAACAAAATTGCATGGGGTTTTTCTAAAGCACTGCTGCCAGCTAAGATGTCAGTTAATGAGATTATTCCTATTAATTCGCCACTAATTACCGGCGCACGATGTAAACGATAATTAGCAAATAATCTGGCTACATATTCTAAACCTAGTTCGGGATTGACGACAATACAAGGTTTAGTCATAATCTCATAAACACGGACTTTATTTGTATCTTTCCCGTAGGCTATGACTTTATAAACAATGTCGCTTTCAGTTACAATTCCATAAGCATCTTGATCATGACGACGATCTACAATTAACGCCCTCCAGTCTCTAGCTTTCATTAAATCAATTGCTTCTTTAGCTGTAGCAGAACCGCGAATCATTGCTACATCTTTTGTCATTACATCTGCTGCTTTTAACATAATTCACCTCGGACTAAATTGAAAATTGAAAATTGAAAATTGAAAATTGAAAATTGAAAATTGAACATTGGATTACCCAAATTTAATCATTTCCCGTCCTTCCATTACTGGTATTTCTCCTTTTAATAATGGTTCAAGTGCCGCACGAATGCGAGGGGCTGAAGGAGGACAACCGGGTAAATAAATATCAACTGGTACTATGTAATGAACGGGTACAACTTTATCAATTAAGGGTGGAACAATACCAGGTGAATGGGGTATTTGTTGATTAACATCTGCACCTTCAATATAAGCTAATTGCAGACTCACATCTGCATTTCCTGTTGGGTTACGCATAGCGGTTACATTTCCAGTAACAGCGCAATCTCCAAAGGAAATAATTGTTTTGGTGCGTTTCCTAATTTTGTGGATCAATTCTAAATGTTCTTCGTTAGCGATCGCCCCTTCAACTAATACCACATCCACGCCTTCGGGATATTCTTTAATATCAGCAATGGGACTATAAACTACATCAACTTGGGCAGCTAAATCTATCAACCATTCATCCAAATCTAAAAAGGACATATGACATCCAGAACATCCACCTAACCATACTGTTGCTAATTTTATTTTATCCATCTTTGTACCTTTTTATTTTTTATTTGTTACTTGTAAGTAATATTTTCCATTCTTTCACAACATTAATTGGAACTGAAATATCAATAGACTTCGCACCAGGTAAAGGTATTGCCAAATTTAAAGGTTCGGTCGGTAATTGGGGCAATATTTCAGTGAAATTATATTGACCAATTGTGGGCGCTGGTGCTTCATCTAAAAATATATCAGGAGCGTTCCAAATTTGACCAGTTTTTGAGGTAATTCTTAACGGTTGGGGGTGAATTAATTCCGCAGAACCAGGAAAACCAACTAAGCGCAAATTAATATTAGATGTTTGCCCAGAGTAAACTTGTTTAAACAAAACAACTTGCCAAACTTTACCTAAGTGATCATCTAATTTTGTTTGTGAGCGATAAAGAACTTCTCCTGGAGTTTCTTCTATTTGCGTAACAACAGCAATTGCAGTCTGGAAGGTGAAACTTCCTAAACCCAGGAATATCAATGTTGTCAATATCCCCAGGAATAGCAACCGTAAAAAGATGTTGCCAATACGGTTTAACATTGGTTTTACCTCCTGGTAATTGGTAGGAAATATTCCCCGATACCCAACCTTCTAAACATTCCATTGTTTTTTCTCTCTGGCAGTGACTAAAAATTCAATTTTGCCTCGATCATGTACCATTTCTCCCACACTAGAACCTTGATAGAACAGCGCACCTGTAGGACAGGCATTTACACACTTACCACAAGAAGTACAAGTTTGAGAAGTTCCCCAAGGCTGATTTAAATCAGTAATTACGTGAGATTTTGATCCTCTACCTGCCATGTCCCAAGTATGTGCGCCTTCAATTTCATCACACACACGAACACAGCGAGTACAAAGCACACAACGATTATGATCTATGCCAAATCTATCATGAGAAGTATCAACAGAACGTTTAGGATTTTGATATTCTAAACGTACATGATCCATGCCCATTTCTATGGCTAAATCTTGTAATTCACAATTGCCATTAGCAACACAAACAGAACAAATATGATTACCTTCGGCAAATAACATTTCGATAATTGTCCGGCGGTATTTTTGGAGGCGATCGCTATTTGTATTCACCTCCATTCCTTCAGAAACTTTGGTAACACAAGCTGGTAAAAGTCTATTCATACCAGCAATTTCTACCAAACACAAACGACAAGCACCCACATCTCCCACACCTTCTAAATGGCAAAGTGTAGGAATATGTATACCCGCTTCCTGTGCTGCTTCTAGTAAGGTTTCATCCTCACGGGCGCTAATCATTTGCCCGTTAATTGTTAATGTTTTTACTGTCATACGAATTTTAGATTTTGCAATTAGTAACTATCAATTGTCAATTGTCAATTATCAATTATCAAAGCTAAATACTCATCTCGAAAATATCGCAAAGTGCTAAAAACTGGATTTGGTGCAGACTGTCCTAAACCACATAAACTGGTATATTTCACCATGTCACACAATTCTTCTAATAATTGCAAATCAGCTTGTGCAGCTTTACCATCACCAATCTTCACTAATAAATCATGGAGTTGCACAGTTCCCACCCTACAAGGAATACATTTTCCACAAGATTCATCCATACAAAATTCCATGAAAAATCTCGCCACATCTACCATATTTGTGGTTTGATCCATGACAATCATCCCACCAGATCCCATCATT
Source organism: Sphaerospermopsis kisseleviana CS-549 (assembly GCF_028329225.1). Taxonomy (NCBI): domain Bacteria; kingdom Bacillati; phylum Cyanobacteriota; class Cyanophyceae; order Nostocales; family Aphanizomenonaceae; genus Sphaerospermopsis; species Sphaerospermopsis kisseleviana. The sequence continues at coordinate 2,978 of NZ_JAQMTI010000110.1, forward strand.
GATCCCAAAGCAGTCAATGATTCATAATCTACAGGTGTAGCAAATTTTGACGCAGGTATACATCCCCCGGAAGGTCCTCCAGTTTGTACTGCTTTAGCAATACCACCATCAGGAACACCACCACCCATTTCTTGAACAATTTCCTCTAAAGTTGTCCCCATAGGTACTTCTATTAACCCTGTATTGCGGATTTTTCCAGCTAGTGCAAAAACCTTTGTCCCTTTACTTTTTTCTGTGCCAATACTCGCAAACCATTCCGCACCATTTCTCATAATTGGTGCAATATTCGCAAAGGTTTCTACATTATTAATTAAGGTGGGATAACCCCATAAACCAGATTCCGCCGGATAAGGTGGCCGGGGGTGAGGAACACCACGTTTACCTTCAATAGAAGCCATTAATGCTGTTTCTTCACCACAAACATACGCACCTGCACCAATACGAATTTCTATTTTAAAATCAAAGGGTGATTCAAATATTTGTGACCCTAAAAGTCCTAATCTTTGGGCTTGGCGAATAGCAGTTTCTAATCTTTTAATAGCGGTGGGATATTCTGCCCTCACATAAATATAACCTTGACTTGCCCCCACAGCATAAGCAGCGATCGCCATTCCTTCTAATACTCGATGAGGATCACTTTCTAATACACTCCTGTCCATAAATGCACCGGGATCACCTTCATCCGCGTTGCAAATAACAAACTTTTTCTCACCTTGAGATTTTGCCACTGTCGCCCATTTTAAACCTGTGGGATAACCAGCACCTCCCCTTCCTCTTAACCCACTTTTAGTAATAGTTTCTACTACTTCAGTAGGTTTCATTTCTCTTAGCACTTGGTAAAGGGCTTGATAACCATTTTCCACAATGTAAGATTGAATCCTATCCGGGTCAACTTTACCACTATTTTCTAACACAATGGGTAATTGTTTAGTAAAAAATGGTTGGCTCAAATCTTGCTCTTTTAAATCTGTTTCTTTACCCTGCATAGCCTCAATCACTTTTGCTGCATCCTCTGGGGTAACTTGTTCATAAAGTTTCGTTTCTTTGTTGTTTTCTTGATCCACCTGAACTAAAGGACCTTGACAACAAAGCCGCATACAACCCACACCAGAAACATGAATTTCATCCTCTAAACACGCAGCTTTTACAGATTTTTCTAAGTTATCTTTCACCATTTGAGAACCAGAAGACAAACAACCCGCAGCAGTACAACAACGAATCTGTACAGGTTTCGCCTGAGAACGTTCTATTCTGGCAATTTCTAATAATTCATTTAGTTCCATTCTGCCATTCTCCCACTTTTTCACAAACTGTTTCTGAAGTTTGATTTCCTAAAACAGCACCATCAAAAACTACCGCCGGTGCAATACCACAAGCACCTAAACATCTTGCAGTTAACAGGGAAATTTCCCCATCAGGTGTTGTATCTCCAGCTTTAATTTTGGTGGTATTTTCTAAACTTGTTAAAATTGCTTGTGCGCCTTTTACATAACAAGCAGTACCTGTACAAACTACACAATTATGTTTACCTTTGGGCGCAAGGGAAAATAAATGATAGAAAGTTGCTACCCCATAAACCCGACTAGGTGGTAATTTTAATTGGTGGGCAATGTACAACAATAAATCTAGTTCTAAATAACCGAATAATTCTGAAGCCCGATGGAGAATTTCAATCAGTGCATCTTGTTGATATTGATGCCGTTTGATAGTTGCGTCCAACATTTTCAAACGTTTATCTCCACTCGGATGATTCTTAGGAGGTGAATCTGTAGTTTTCATAATCATTGATAATTGATATTGGGTAATTGATATTTGGTAATTGGTGATTCAATTTTGGATTTTGGATTTTGGATTGTATTTCATTAACTTCAACCTAAAATCTAAAATTTTTTCCCCAGTCCCCAGTCACCTGTCACCTGTCACCTATTCCCTATTCCCTATTCCCTATTCCCTCAAAATGTATAATATACACAGAACAAGGTGCATGATGTAAAACATAATTACTAACACTACCGATTAAAAATTCGGTGATTCCAGAAAGTCCACGTCGTCCAATCACAATCAAATCCGCATTCCATTCTTTGGCAAAGTTACAAATTACTTTACCCGGACTACCAACATTTTGCGAAAATTCAGTATTAATGTTCTCAGAATTTGCTTGGGCGCAGAATTTTTGTAACATTTCCAAACCCTCGTCTTTATGCACTTCCAGCTTTTGCAAGTACCTTTTGATGCTGTCATCACCCCAGCCTGGATAGTAATCCATCTGAGAATTAACCATTACATCATGAATACCGTCTTCATCAGGTGATATAACGTGCAATAGCATTAATTTGGCTGATGTTAACCTTGTTAAAGACACGGCTTGTTCAAAAACTTGTTTTCCCATGTCCGAGCGATCCAATGCAACTAAAATTTTGTTAAACATCGCTACCCCCATCTTAGCTCGCCAATTATTGAAAATAGCTCTTTCTGCTTTCTAGATTCTTGGTTAGTCAAAATATGTTTATTTCATTTGGATTTCTTGACACTAATCTTCACAATTCGTTAATTTTTCACACCTGCCCTGTGACTTGGTTTACACTTATGCTTATAGGCAAACAATTTGAGGAACTTGTGAGGATAGATTATTGGTAATTCAGTCAGTATTCATCTGAGAAATTGGTTAATTACAGCAGGAGTCAGGAGTAAAACTGGCTTTGTGTATAGGTTTTAATTTAGATTCTGTACCGTATGGCTAACGCCACGCTATATTTAATTTATATTTAATTTATATTTAATTTATATTTAATTTATATTTAATTTATATTTCATCATCTACTGATTTATCAATTATTCTGACTTGTTACCACCGAATTATTACAGAATATATATTTTCAGCTTGATATAAATTTATATTTCTACATCAATGTTACTATGTTACTATTTAATGTATAGAGTTAAACTTGTTTAAATTATATCTAGGAAAACATAATTTAATATTAAGTTGTTTTCCACTATTACCAGCTTTTAAAGCTACTAGATTAGGGAAGCTTTTAATATGAAGATTTTAGTGATCGAGGATGACCAGTTAAATGCCTATGCACTTACCACCTTTCTCACTGAGCAAAATTATGCAGTAGAAGTGGCCAATGATGGTGATGCAGGCTGGGATTTAGTCGAAACTTACGACTATGATTTAATTCTTTTAGATGTTATACTACCCAAAATGGATGGTATTAGTTTATGTAAGAAAATCCGCTCTAGTGGTCGGCAAGTACCGATTTTATTATTAACAGGATGTGATAGCTCTCACGATAAAGCCATTGGCTTAGATGCAGGTGCTGATGATTATGTAGTTAAACCTTTCAATCAAGAAGAACTTATAGCTCGTGTTAGGGCATTATTAAGACGGGGAAGCATCGCCTCGCAACCTGTATTAGAGTGGGGAAATTTACGATTAGATCCCAGTAGCTGTGAAGTAACATATCAGCAAAATCTCCTCTCACTCACACCAAAAGAGTATGCTTTGTTAGAACTCTTGATGCGAAATAATCGCCGAGTCTTTAGCTGTGGCATGATTTTAGAGCATCTTTGGTCCTATGAAGACACACCGGGAGAAGAAGCCGTTCGCACCCACATTAAAGGTTTACGTATGAAGCTAAAATCAGTGGGAGCGCCTCACGATTTAGTAGAAACAGTATATGGTATTGGTTATCGTCTTAAACCCCAGGAAGATGAAGGAGAGCAATTAGGAAACAGGGGAAATAAAAAGACGAAAGAAACAGGAGAAACAGGGGTATTAAAGGATGAGAAAAGCAATTTAAAATCTCAGCAAACTCTGACAGCTATTGGGGCAATTTGGCAGCGATTTCGTGGACGGGTAGAGGAACAAGTTACTATCATAGAACGGGCAGTACAACAAATTGTAAATTCAAGCTTAAATTCAAGCTTAAATTCAAGCTTAAACTCAAGCTTAAACTCAGAAGTGCAAACTGAAAATTCATCACTTGCGCTATCACAGGCTATTAAAGAAGCCCACACTTTAGCAGGATCTTTAGGCACTTTTGGTTTACCTAATGGTTCAGAATTAGCGAGAAAAATTGAGAAATTACTCAAATCTGGTAAAACCCTAACTACAAGTGATACAACCAATCTCAAAAATTGGGTTAAATTACTCCGTCAAGAAATTGATAGCAAAAATCAGGAAAATCTACCCTGCCATAATAATAACCATAAACATTCTTTAAATTTACCACAACCATTAGACCAAACAACCACTAAAGCCAAAATATTAGTCGTAGATGATGACCCACAAATTTTAGCATTATTACAAACATTACTTACACCTTGGGGAATGGAAATTATTCCACTTAATTATCCCCTGCATTTTTGGCAAACTTGGCAAAGCGTCCAGCCAGATATGCTAATTTTAGATATAGAAATGCCTGGTACAAATGGGATTGAATTATGTCAAATGATTCGCAATGATCCCCAAGGTAGTGAACTACCAATTTTATTTCTTACTGTCCATAACGATGTCGAAATAGTAAATCAAGTTTTTAGCGCAGGTGCTGATGATTTTGTCAGCAAACCCATCATAGAATCGGAGCTAGTTAACCGCATTATTAACAGATTAGAACGGGTGAAACTGTTAAGAAGAATGGCGCAAAATCGAAACAAGCAAGTTAATAACCTAGAAAATCAAAGTAGATTTATTCAGGAAAGTTATCACAATTTAGTCGAAGTTTATCCAGAAGCAATTTTGATTGTCAGTGCAGATAAATTTGTCTTTGTCAACAGTGCCACAGTGAAACTTTTTGGTGTTACATCAACAGCAGAATTATTAGGTAAGAAATTTATTGACTTTGTACATCCCGATTTTCAAAGGGAAATGAACAAAGAACTGCAAAATATCCAAATCAATAAACAATCAATTTCCCTGCATGAAGTTAAGTTTGTCAGATTAGACGGTAGGAAAATTCATGTAGAAATAGTGGTTGCTTCTCTCACCTACCAAGGTCAATCAGCAGCCCAAATATTTGCTCGTGATATTACTCAACGCAAGCAAACAGAATTAGCACTGCACAAAGCTAAAGACGAACTAGAATTAAGAGTAGCAGAACGTACAGCCGAGTTAATTACTGTTAATCACCAATTACAATCACAACTCGATGAAAGACGACGGACACAGGAAGCTCTGCGAATTTCTCAAACTCGATTTGAAGGCATTTTAAGTATAGCTGATGATGCCATTATTTCTATTGATAGTAATCAAAAAATTACTTTATTTAATCAAGGTGCAGAAAAGATTTTTGGCTACTCTGCTCAAGAAGTGCTAGGAGAAAAACTAGATTTACTCTTACCTATGCGCTTTGCTGAACAACATCGCCATCATGTATTTGATTTTGGTAAATCTTCAGGTTCTGCTCGCAGAATGGGAGAAAGAAGAGAAATATTTGGTTGCCGCAAAGATGGTACTGAATTTCCCGCAGAAGCTTCTATTTCTAAATTAGAAGTGGGTGAAGAATGTGTTTACACAGTAATATTGCGAGATATAACTGAACGTAGACAAGTGGAAAAAATGAAAGATGAATTTGTCTCTGTTGTTAGTCATGAATTGCGTACTCCCCTAACATCAATTCACGGATCTTTAGGAATGTTAGCTAGTGGTTTATTACCAACAGATTCAGAACAGGGTAAACGCTTGTTGCAAATAGCCACTGATAGCACCGAGCGTTTAGTAAGATTAATTAATGACATTCTCGACATTGAGCGCATCGAGTCGGGTAAAGTCAAAATGGAACGGGAAACTTGTAATTTAGAAGATTTAATTAACTCGGCTGTGAATATTATGCAGCCTCTAGCCAATAAAGCTGGGGTAAAATTATCTATTTCTAGTGTATCTGTAAAACTCTGGGCTGATCCTGATCGGATTATTCAAACTTTAACAAATTTGTTGAGTAATGCGATTAAATTTTCCACATCTGGGGCTACAGTTTCCTTGCTGACAGAATTAAAAGAAAATGAGGTGCTGGTGACAGTTACAGATACTGGACGGGGAATACCATCTGATAAGTTAGATAGTATTTTTGAACGATTTCAACAAGTTGATTCTTCAGATTCACGCAACCACGATGGTACTGGTTTAGGGTTAGCGATTTGTAAGAGTATTGTACAGCAGCACGGCGGACAAATCTGGGTAAAAAGTTTGTTAAACAAAGGTAGTAGTTTTTATTTTACACTGCCAATTTGCCAGATTGATCAAACACTTGAATTAGAAAATTTAGCCACTGAAGAAACTGAAGAAATTATTATTAATAATCAGCATTCTCCTTTGGTTTTAGTTTGTGATGATGATGCGGTAATTCGTAGTGAATTAAAAAACTTATTGGAACAAGGGGGATATCGGGTAATTACAGTAGATAGTGGTGAAGAGGCGATCGCTCAAGCCGTTGCTCAACATCCCGATATCATTGTATTAGACTTAGTCATGCCCGGTATGAATGGCTGGGAAACAATGGCACTATTAAAGAAACGTCCAGATACTCAGGATATACCAATTGTGATTTGTAGTGTCTACAAACCCAATAAAAATAATCAACCCAGTGCTAATTTTGTTGATTGGTTAAGCAAGCCAGTAGAGGAAAATTCCCTGTTAAATTCCTTGAGAAAAGTTGTATCTGAACCTTCTCGCAAAGTTAAGATTTTAATTGTTGAAGATGATCATGATTTGGCAGATTTATTAGCAACTTTGTTTGCTAGACATGATATTGAAACTTTCCTGGCTAAAACTGGTAGAGAAGCTATTCATCTCAGTCAAAAGGTAAATCCTGATTTACTAATTCTTGATTTAATCTTGCCAGAGAGTGATGGTTTTACAGTTGTAGATTGGTTAAAACAACATAATCAACTTTTTAGTATTCCCGTAGTTGTTTATTCTGCTAAGGATTTGGATGATTCGGAACGCCATCGACTAAAATTAGGACATACAGAATTTTTGACTAAAGGAAGAGTTACTACCCAAGAATTTGAACAACGGGTGATGGATCTGCTACAAAGAATTACCCATAATCATTAGTCAAGAGTCAGATCGGGAAAATGATGTTACAATCAACATCAGTATCTCACATTCCCAATCTAAAATCTAAAATCTAAAATCTAAAATCTAAAATCCAAAATTTATCAGGGGATAGAAATTATGAACAAAAAGCGAATTTTAGTAGTTGATAATGAGCAGTATATTCAAGAAGTAGCCAAAATTTGTTTAGAAACTGTTGCAGGTTGGGAAGTGCTGACAGCTAGTTCTGGGAAAGAGGGAATAGTACAAGCAGAAAATCATCAACCAGATGCTATTTTACTAGATGTCATGATGCCAGATATGGATGGAATTGCTGCTTTTGCAAATTTACAAGCAAATCCAAATACAAAAGAAATTCCTGTGATTTTGTTAACTGCCAAAATTCAAGCCGCTGATCGTCGTCGCTATGCTCAGTTAGGTATGAAAAGTGCGATCGCCAAACCATTTAATCCTCTAGAATTAGCCGGTCAAGTAGCATCTGCCTTGGGTTGGAATTTGGAAAATTAAAACAATTAATTATATCAACTATTGATTTACTCTTATTTCCTTAGCTGAATCTTAACTATAAGTGTTTTCAATCAGAGACTAAGTGAAATAATTGAATTTAATTGAGGAATGAACTTAGGGGAGGTTTTTAACATTGAATGAAACAATTATCAATTATCAATTGTCAATTATCAATTAATAACGACATTGCGTGCAAATGCAATTCCTTTTCCTCAACAGGTGAAAGATAATATTTAAACCATTGACTCGCTAATCTTCCTACTTCCTCCATAGCACCAGGTTCGCTAAACTTGTGACTAGCTTCAGGAATAATTTCTAATTGTTTATGCTGAGTGGGAATTTCTACTATTGCATCCTCATTCATAGCAATTATCGCACAATCATTACCACCAACAATCAACAAAGTTGGAGTTTGTACATAACCAAGACTTTCAATTACCAAATCAGTATAACCACTACGGCAAACAATCGCCCCCACATTCATCGGACGAGCTAATGCAGCTAAAAATGCTGCCCCACTACCTCTATTTACACCAAAGTAACCAACTTTTAAATCACGAGTCAGGGTATTTTCAAACAACCAGTCTGTGACGGTAATTAACCGCGAAGCCAGAAAACTAATATCATAACGTAAATGTTGAGTACGCTGATCAATTGCATCTTCTTCTTCCGTCAATAAATCTATTAATATAGTTGCCAATCCTTCCTGCTGACGCAACAAATGAGCTAAATAATGATTGCGGCTACTATAGCGACTACTGCCACTACAATGAGCAAATACAACAATTCCCTGAGCTTCTGGCGGTACAACTAATTCTCCTTTGAGTCTTAGTAGTCCTACCTCAATAGTAACTATTTGCTCTAAAACATTCCCAGATTCTTGAGCTTTCATTGGTTTAACCTTTTAAGTGATTGGTGATTGGTGATTGGTGATTGGTGATTGGTAAAATCTAAAATCTAAAATCTCAAATCTAAAATTTCTTTCACTTCCTCATCAGTAGTTTGGGCAAAGTCTTCATACCATAATCCAATCGCAGAGAGGATTTCTGGAATTTGCAAACACACTATTTCATCTACTTCTGACTGCAATTCTTTATAAGTGCTTGCCGGTGCAACTGGTATAGCAACAACTATTTTTTGAGGTTGTTGTTGTTGAAGAATCGCAATAGCAGCACGCATAGTTGAACCAGTAGCAATACCGTCATCTATCAAAATCACAGTTTTATTTTCGACGTTTAGAGGTGGAGCATCCCCGCGATAAGTGCGATCGCGCCGCTGTAATTCTTGCAACTCCTCAGCCGCAACTGCCTGAATCGCTTCTTTATCTATTCCCAACGTATTTATCACATCAGAATTTAGTACCCCTATTCCCCCAGAAGCGATCGCCCCCATTGCCAATTCTTTATGACCAGGTACACCCAATTTTCTCACTATACAAACATCTAAAGGTGCATTTAAAGCTTTCGCTACTTCAAACGCCACTGGCACACCCCCACGCGGTAAAGCTAACACCAACAAGTTTTCTTCGTTAGCATAAGCGGTCAAATTTTGCGCTAACATTTTTCCTGCTTCTTTACGGTTGCGAAATCTTAACACCATCACCATCACCTCCTGATACTGATTTTGGATTTCTGATTTTAGCTGCAAGGATTTTGCATGGGTAACTGATAATTGGTGATTGGTAATCAATCTTTTCCCCTAACTATTACCTATGATTTTTGTAAATCTCCGTAACAGACAGAAAACTTTTAAATTTGTGATCCTTGTTGCACTGTTAAAGATACAGCCTATTTTCTTATAAAATCTCGAATCAGTTCATTCCTAATTCCTGATTTAAAAATTCTGATCCTGACTCCTGGCTCCTGACTCCTGACTCCTGACTCCTGACTCCTGACTCCTGAATTCTTACAACCAACAAGTTTACAATACAATATTGATACTCAGCGAGTTGATGATTTATTATTTATTCCTGCATATTTCCCAAAAATTGATTAACATGGCCAATATAGCCGAAGTTATATCAGATAAAAACCACAATAGGTATAGATTTAAAATACTCCCCAAGGAAGACTAACTATGTTTCACAAAATTTTAGTTGCTCTCGACAACTCAGAAAGAAGTCAGTATATTTTTGATCAAGCTCTATTTTTGGCTCAGGTAAGTGAGGCAGAAATGATGTTGCTTCACGTTCTATCCCCCTTAGAAGATCCTTACATCAATCCCATATTTTTGCAACCAGAAACAATTTATCCTACCTTGCATACTGAAACTATTAATCAATATATGCAAGCTTGGGATAAACTAAAACAAGATAGACTAGATTGGATGCGATCGCTAACTCAAACGGCAATTAAGGCAGGTGTCAAAACTGAATTTACCCAAACAGTAGGTGATGCAGGCCGAGTGATCTGTGAATTAGCTTTAAGTTGGCCAGCTGACTTAATTATAGTCGGTCGCAGGGGACGTACTGGCATTAGTGAAGTTTTATTAGGCAGCGTCAGCAACTACGTTTTACATCATGCTTATTGCTCTGTTCTCACCATACAAGGCCTCACGCCTCCTACCATAGCAAACACCGAAAATACAAAAGTAACTTCCACCTGAAATGATCACAATTTTTTAATATTTTTTTAATATTTTTTTAATATTTGTCCCTGTGCCAACAGGGATCTTGAAATACTCCCAAATTCTGGGTTATCACTTCAATATCAGCCATAAGTCCAAATACACCAGTGCAGGTAAATGAACTACAGAATTTTAGAAAATTTCCCTTCAAAATCCAGTATCAAGCCTGGTTTACTCCTGACTACTTACTGCACAGACATTCCGCCCAAACTTCTCTACTGACTCATGAATTCTGCTGTAAGTTAAGTTTATTTGCAAATCTTCTCTTGAGAGAGTTTCTTGCTAAGTTTACTACAAAGGTTATGAACTTAGCAGCGACTATACTAGATAATAGCAATTTATCAAAGACATCCCAATTTAAAATCTTGAGGCATCAATGAATTTTACTAATCTTCACAAAAAAACAAACGAATATAAAGAACTTAAAGAAAAACCACATTGGCAAGGACCAACTGCAATCAAAACAACTGTCAAAGGTCGAGATATCAAGCCACAAGAGGCTATTAACGATATGAGCATTGGTGATGATCTTAATCGCGGTAGAGTAGCCATTTTTATTGATGGTTTAAGCTTATTTCACTGTGCCTTGCAACTAGGCATTGAAATTGACTATGTTAAATTACTTTGTCGTTTAACTCAAACCTCTAGGCTTTTACGGGCTTTCTTTTATACTGGTGTTGATGCCAGCAAAGAAAAGCAACAGGGGTTTCTGTTGTGGATGCGTCGCAATGGCTATCGTGTAGTCACCAAAGATATACTTGCAGTTTCCGAGAATGGTAAAAAACCCAATCTCAATGTGGAAATTGCTGTGGATATGATTACTCTAGCTCCCTACTACGATACTGCTGTGTTAGTCAGTGGAGATGGAGATTTAGCCTATGCTGTCAATGCAGTTACCAGCTTGGGATCTAGAGTAGAAGTAATTGGCCTACAAAGCATGACCAGTGATAGCCTGATTGATGTGGCTGATTATTTCATTGATTTCGACAGTATTAAACAGTACATTCAAAAAGATTCTCAAGTCGGTTATACTTATCGGTCTTCGTCTACTTCCCAACTTTAAATTCCCATTTAATTACTTTAACTACTGACTCTTCACTCCTGAATTTTGAGGTCAGCATTTTCCCAGCTATTTTGTCTGTTCCAAATTAACTGGTTCTAGTACATCTAATGAGGATGTAGCTGATGCTGCATTTTATTTGCCACTTTTTTAGACCTGTGCTATACCAAAAAAGGAATAGCTGATTAACATTTATATGTATAATTGCTATCCTAACTACCTTATCAATTGATAATTGTCCATTGTGAAAGACTTGGCGCAAAATGTATGAGAGGAAGTAATCAGAACCAAAAAATTATTTAGGAGTGCAAATAGTGACCCAGATCCAATTAACATTAGTGATTAGTTACCTACTAATGACTTGCTATTTTTTTACCAATTGGTTAAAGTTTTCCCTTCTTCACCCTACATATACACCAGAGGATAAATTTTTATCCTTTGTTATGTTTGTAATCACTACCATTTTCTGGCCGGTAATTATTCCCATATCTTGCTTCAAAATCCTCAAAAATCGCCAACTGGAATCTAATACTATAATTCCTGTGCTTTTAGCTATTTTTGCTCTTAGCTTTTCCTACTATATCACCTCTCTTTGAATAGTTATCATATCTGTTTGGAAAGGTAACAGGTAACAGGGAACAGGTAACAGGTAACAGAAGGCAAAAGACAAGAGGCAAAATAATTTTAGATTTTAGATTTTAGAGGTTGTTTGAAAACTTTTTCGTGTGGGATTTGACACCCGCAGATTCCCCATTATCCCCCTGAAAAAGCAGGGCATTTTCCAAGTCGGGGGTAAATTGCAAAATCATTTCCCCAAAACCCTTTTCCACAGGTCAATAGAGGCTTTTTTTTCTAATTTTTGATTAATTAATATGAAAAACAAGCCCAAATATTGATGGTCAAAAGGTTCTAGCGATCGCAAATTTAGAGAATGAAAACGCCCTGCTTTGTAAGGGTGGTTGGGTGTATCTCCATGAATTTTGATACTTTTCCAACATCCTCTGAGATTGGAGATAACAAAAACAATCCAAAATCCAAAATCCAAAATCCAAAATAAATAACTCCTGCTTCCTGCCCACTCTAATTATTGGAGATTTGTGGGAAAAGTTCCAGGTCTAACAGCGATATTAATACTTTGTCCATTGCGACGTAAATCTAAGCGTAAATTCCCTCCCACTTGTGCTTTTTCTACCGCTTTCTGTACAGCAGATGCTTCTGTTACTGCTTCACCGTTTAGCCTTTGAATCACATCCCCAGCACGTATTCCAGCTTTCGCTGCAGGTGAGTCGGGCATGACTCTAACTATTAATACTCCTTGATTTTCATTCACAGTTAAACCACTGTTGGGATCTGAATTAATCCGTTGCCTTAACTCAGGTGTGATCCCTACCATCTGAATGCCTAAATATGGATGTTGCGCTTTACCTGTAGTGATTAATTGATCAGAAATTCGTTTTGCTGTATTAATAGGAATTGAAAATCCTAAACCTTGCGCTCCCTGAATGATTGCTGTATTCATACCAATCACTTCTCCACGAGCATTTAGCAATGGACCGCCAGAGTTACCAGGGTTAATTGCTGCGTCGGTTTGAATAAATTCTACTCGTTTATCAGGAACACCTACTTGGTTGCTAGAACGTCCTGTGGCGCTAATAATACCTGTAGTTACAGTATTATCTAAACCCAAGGGATTACCAATAGCGATCGCCCATTGTCCCGGTTGTAACTGATCAGAATTACCCAAAGTCACCGTCGGTAAATTATTCGCTTCAATCTTTACCACTGCCACATCAGTTAATTCATCTTTTCCTACTACTTTACCTTGAAAAGTGCGTCCATCCTTTAAAGTGACTGTCACCCTATCCGCACCTTCAACCACATGAGCATTGGTAAGAATACGACCATCCGCACTTATGATGAAACCTGAACCCGCACCTCTTTCTACCCGGTTTCCTCCTTGCGGTAATCTTGACCCAAAAAACTGCCGGAAAAACGGATCATTAAATTCTTCCGGTATCCTGCTTTGCACAGTGCGGGAAGAATTAATTCGCACCACCGCAGGTCCTACTCTCTGTACAACCTGAGTCACAAAATTCGGATCTGTGTTTCCTGGTAATGGCGGCGCTGCGTTTACACTTTGTACAGCTAGTTTAGATGCAGTTTCAGCCACTTGCTGTTGGTTATTTGCTAAATAGCCTCCTGCAAAAGTCATCCCTGATCCCAGCAACACCAAGGATAAAGAAGCCGCTGCTTTTTTCCAAGGCGCATGATCATGGCTTTTGGTTAACAGATTATCTTTGTCTTGAGGTTGGTTTTGCATTTCTTTATCTGAAAGGATATTTAGAGTTGTTACTAATGTAGATATTTTTTTGGCAGATTTTGTTGCCCAATTCCAGCATTGTCAACTTTTTAGCTGCTATTAATCACCATCGGTATTTAGTGAGATACACCTACAAATGTAAATTTTTCCAAAAAATTTATAAAATCTGTTAAGATTATAGCAACTCACCTGATTTCACTATACAAGACCTACCCAACTTGAAAATTCGGGAAACCGGATAGCGGTTTGTTAAAAGCTGACACCTTGACAAAATTCTATCTCTGATATTACCTTAAAATAACGACCGTTCGATATAAAAAACAACAAAACATCAAATATGCCGAAAATTGTGGATCATGAACAATACCGCAAAGAATTACTCGGCAAGTGTTTTGACTTATTTGCCGATAAAGGATATGGCGCTATCACCATGCGGCAAATTGCTAACGGTTTAGGGGTTTCCACGGGTACTCTTTATCATTACTTCCCCAGTAAACAAGCTTTATTTGAGCAACTGGTAGAAGAAATTAGTCAGCAAGATGTGATTGCAGCTTTAGCAGAATTAGGAGGGAAAAACAACATTTCAGAAATGATGACAGCTTTGGGTAATTATCTTGTCAACAATGAAGATTACCTAATTAAATGGACCTATGTTTGGGTTGATTTTTGTCAAAATCAAGACTCAAAAACCATGCTGAATAATAGCAAAGTTTTTAAACGTGCTAACAAAAGATATCAACAAGCAGCTTGTGAATTTTTGGGTATTGAAGATCAAGTTTTAGCATCATTTGTATTGAGTTTTGTCAACGGTGTAATTCTGGAAAAATTATGGGGTGATGAAACAATTGATTTCCTGGAACAATGCCAACTTTTAGGGGAAATGTTAACAGCTTATTTACAGACAAAGAAAAAGTAAATATCATTAATTGAACGCAGATAGACGCAGATAAACGCAGATTTTTTTATTGTGGGGAGTCAAAAAAATGAGTTATAAATTATTATTGAAACCAGGAAAACAAGGGTTAATTGTTTTGGTTTTAGCAGCCACAGCTATAACTGCGGGAATTGTAATTTACGGTATTTCTAATTTTAGTAAAATTGGCAATGCCGCCACTGGAGAATTAACAGAAACTGCTGCTATTTCTAGTAAGGTGACAACTTTAGGAAGATTAGAACCAGAAACAGAAGTAATTAAGCTATCTGCACCTTTAGCATTAGATGGAGATAGAGTAGAAAAAATCATCTTTAAAGAAGGTGATATAGTTAAAGCAGGAGAGGTAATAGCGATTTTAACATCCCGTTATACCTTAGAAAATGCTGTCCAACAAGCTGAGAAACAAGTGAGAGTTGCCCAAGCCAAACTTGAGCAAATAAAAGCTGGAGCTAAAACTGGAGAAATTCAAGCACAAAAAGCTAATCTTGAAAGAATAAAAGCCCAGTATGAAGGTGATAAAAACGCCCAAAAACAAAATATTGCCAGAATAGAAGCTCAATGGCAAGGTGATAGAATTGCCCAACAAGCAACTATTAATAAATTAACCGCAGAATTAAATAATGCAGAATCAGAATATCAACGTTATCAACAGTTATATTCAGAGGGTGCAATTTCTAATTCTTTAATTGATAGTAAACGGTTAAATGTGGAAACTGCCAAACAAAAATTAAGTGAAGCAAAAGCAGTTATTGAACGTATAAATTCTACAGCAACCAAACAATTAGCAGAAGCAAAAGTAGCATTAAATAGAATTAACACTACTAGCAATAAACAAATTAGCGAAGCCAAAGCTACACTTAACAGTATTGCCGAAGTTCGTCCTGTAGATGTGAACTTAGCACAAACAGAAGTAGAAAGTGCGATCGCTGATCTTAAACGCGCCCAAACCGAACTCCAAGCAGCATTTATTCGCGCTCCGATGACAGGAAAAATTCTCAAAATTCATACCCGTGTCGGTGAGAAAATAAGTGAATCTGGTATTGCTGACTTTGCACAAACAGAACAAATGTTAGCAGTAGCAGAAGTTTATCAAACTGATATTAGTAAGATAAAGATTGGACAAAAAGCTGTAATTACTAGTCCTACATTTACAGGTGAACTGCTCGGAGAAGTTGCCCAAATTGGTTTACAAGTCAATCGTCAAAATGTGTTTAGTAACCAACCAGGGGAAAATTTAGACAGTCGAGTTATTGAAGTTAAAATTAAACTCACTCCCGAAGATAGTAAAAAAGTTGCAGGTTTAACCAACTTACAAGTACAAACAGCAATTGAATTGTAATAGTTATGGGTGATGGGTGATGGGTGATTGGTGATTGGGGAAGATAAATAACCCAATGTTCAATGACTAATAACTAATAACTAATAACTAATAACTAACAACTAATAACTAACAACTAACAACTAACAACTAACAACTAACAACTAATGACAAATGACTAAAAAACTATTTCTGAAAACACCTCTTGCTTTGCGTCAGTTAATGAAAGAAAAAACGCGGTTAGCTGTTGCAGTCGCGGGAATTACTTTTGCTGATATGTTGATTTTTATTCAGATGGGTTTTGAAAGTGCATTGTTTGATGCAGCCATTCAACCACATCGCAATTTATCCGCAGATTTAGTATTGATTAATCCTCAGTTTAATACCTTGTTTTCTGTAAAAAGTTTTTCCAGAGATAAACTATATCAAGCATTAAGTTATAATGGAGTAAAATCAGTTAATTCTGTTTATATTGGTACAGGACAATGGCGCAATCCTGAAACACGAATTGATCGAGCTATTTTAGTTTGGGGAGTCGATCCAAATCAACCAGGATTGAAATTTCCAGAAGTGCAAAAAAATAATGATGCTCTCAAACCACTAAATCAAGTGATGTTTGATCAAGCTGGCCGTCCAGAATATGGTGCTGTAGGTGAAATATTCCAAAAAACAGGCAATTTTCAAACAGAATTAAATAGCAAATCTGTGAGTGTTAAAGGTGTATTTAGTAATGGTGCTTCCTTTGCTGCTGATGGTAATGTGATTACGAGTGATTCCACTTTTTTGCAATTATTTCCTGAACGTAAACCCGATCAAATTGAAGTAGGTTTAATTAATCTCCAACCAGGTGCAGATGTGGAGAAAATCAAAACACAACTGAGAATAGGATTAAATCCAGATCCTAAAAATCCCTTTGTAGAAATAGGAACAACAGAAGATTTTGCCCAAAAAGAAAAGAATTATTGGGCTAATGGTACAGGTATTGGTTTTATTTTTGGTTTGGGTGTAGGAGTTGGATTTATTGTTGGTATTGTGATTGTTTATCAGATTCTTTATTCTGACGTTTCCGATCATCTTCCAGAATATGCAACTCTTAAAGCAATGGGTTATACAGATAGTTATCTTTTAGGAGTTTTAATACAAGAGGCTTTATTATTAGCTATTTTAGGTTATTTACCGGCATTTTTTCTTTCTTTTGGATTATATCAACTCACCTTTGCAGCCACTATGTTACCCATTTCTATGAAAGTAGATCGGGCAATTACAGTGTTTATTATGACGGTAATTATGTGTAGTGTTTCAGGAGCGATCGCCCTGAAAAAACTTCGTTCTGCTGACCCTGCGGACATTTTTTAAAGTTGCTAAAAAGTTCGTAGTCAGGACTTTAGTCCTGATGTGTTCAGCAAGAATAGGCAATAAATTACTGACTACAAACCATCACAAAATACTCACAACAAACCATGTTAAAAATTAATACTCAATCAAAAATTGCTTCAGATACAGTAATTCATGTTACTCAACTCAATCATTATTTTGGTGAAGGAAATTTAAAAAAACAAGTATTATTTGATATAAACTTAGAAATTAAAGCCGGGGAAATTGTGATTATGACCGGTCCTTCTGGTTCAGGTAAAACCACCTTATTATCATTAATGGGTGGGTTACGTTCTGCTCAAGCAGGAAGTTTGCAAATATTAAATCAAGAAATGCGGGGAGCAAGTAAAAGCAAGTTAACTAAATTGCGTCGTCAAATTGGTTATATTTTCCAAGCGCATAATTTGATGACCTTTTTAACAGCTAAAGAAAATGTGAGAATGTCCTTAGAGTTGCATAAAGAATATTTAAATCAAGATATTAATACTAAGGCTATTTCCATGTTAGAAGAAGTTGGGTTAGGAGATCGTGTAGATTACTATCCAGAGAGTTTATCAGGAGGACAAAAACAAAGAGTAGCGATCGCCCGTGCTTTAGTGAGTCATCCTAAAATAGTATTAGCAGATGAACCTACTGCTTCATTAGATAAACAATCAGGACGGGATGTGGTAGAATTAATGCAAAAATTAGCGAAAGAGCAAGGTTGTACCATTTTGCTTGTGACTCACGATAACCGCATTTTAGATATAGCAGATCGGATTATTTATATGGAAGATGGAAAAATGAACTAGAGATAGACTACTTCATTGAGTCTGGAGTGTTTACATCCCAGCAGTAGGTTGAGATTTTTGAGACTTCCTCTGGGATAGTTGCCTCAAACTAATTTGATGGTAAGCATTCAGTTATTATTAGCAAACGGCCATCTCAAACAACCTGTCAGACTAAAGCATCTGACAATCATAATCAAAGAATTTGTACTCTGTTGAAAACATGAAGAGGCATACTGATCAACAGTGGATTATTAAAAAATTAGGGACAGCACCATTACGACGGATACTAATAGTTCCATTTGTTTTACAAATGATTATTGAACAAAACTCCGTACACCGAAATTCTCTAAAACCCTTTTGCCTTTTGCATGACTGCCTCTTGTCTGCCTAAACAAATAATTTCAGGAATCAAATTGGATCACTATAGATATGATAAGTTTTCAGATGGACATGATATAACAGTTTTACCA
The DNA here is from genome assembly GCF_028329225.1 of Sphaerospermopsis kisseleviana CS-549. Taxonomy (NCBI): domain Bacteria; kingdom Bacillati; phylum Cyanobacteriota; class Cyanophyceae; order Nostocales; family Aphanizomenonaceae; genus Sphaerospermopsis; species Sphaerospermopsis kisseleviana. Next base: position 21,416 of record NZ_JAQMTI010000110.1, read on the forward strand.
AAAGTTTACCACAAGATTTAAAAAGAGGTATCTATGACTATTTGGGTAAATGAGCAAATTGATCCATCAGGAATGATTCATGCTTGTATTGCTTGTTGTGATCAGAGTCAAGCTCAAGATTGTCATGAGTCCTTTCAAAAAGGGTTGACTGATAAGCAAAAAGCAGATGGTTGGGTTGCACAGTTACGTACTGTAAATTCTTGGGATGAAGTTCCAGTCAATGCTTTAAAACTCAATTAATTTAGAGTTGCTTGATAAAACCTCAAATCTGTTTCCTCCTGACTCCTAACTCCTGACATCAAATATTGATGATTTTTTAGAAGTTTTCAGAGTTATTATCATAAGCAAGGAATAATTAAACAAACTTGCAAAAACAGATTAAATGTGGTGAACTATTCCAGTGTTTGCACTTCTGAGCCAGGCTATCCCATTAATTTAGTTGGCAAAACGGGACAAGCTGTACAAATTTCTATTCATAACCCCAGTCAATATATCTGTGCCAATTGCGAACAGATATTACCAGATTGGACACAGCAACAGTTTTTGTGGGTGGTGGTTGTTTTACAACAATCAAAATATCCACTTTTAGAAATTACTGCGGAAACAGAAACAGAAAAAGAAAGGTTACGGGAAAAGTTTATGCGGTTCGGTTGTGATGTGGCTTTTAATTTGCGCGATCGCGGTTATGTCACAGATTTAATTGATCCCCGTACAGGTTATCCTTTACTTTCCCATCCCGGTCCTGTTCCCCATGATGATACAGCAGTTGCTAAAGCTTTACTAAATTATCCTGTGATCAAAAACAAATGCTGTGTACTGGTGCATCCTCAATGGGGTGCTGCTGTTTATCCCAGTGTGTTACTTTCGGCAGCACCACCAGATATTATGGTATCGGTAATGAAAGCGATCGCTCCTTTACATGGATGGATGGAAGTTGATGTTTAGTTAATTCTGCTCCCATATTATTTAAGCAGTGACAACTATTGAAAATCCCCAATCTTAACCCAAATCTTAACTTTGTTTTGGTCTTCTTAGTTGTTGAGAATTAATAGGTCCAAGAATTTGATTTAAACTTCGCAGTTGTTCAGCCGTACCCATACAAATTAGCGTATCTCCTGACATTAAAACAGTGTCTCCCGTTGGTCCACCAATGAGATTACCATCACTGCGACGAATAGCTAAAACTAATGCGCCAGTTTGCGATCGCAATTTCGCTTTTTGTAAAGTTTGCCCCACAAAAGGACAGAACGCCGCATCTAATAAAAATTCTTCCATATATAATTGACGATCTGCACCAGAAAGCATCCCATCTACAAAGTCTAAAATCTGTGGTCTGAGTGCAGCCGCAGCCATGCGTTTACCTCCAGTAATATAAGGGGAAATTACCGCATCTGCCCCACCTCTTTGTAATTTTTGTACAGCTTCTTCTGTACTTGCCCGTGCGATCGCCCGAATATGAGGATTGAGAGTTTTTGCTGATAAAACAGTATATAAATTTTCCGCATCAGAAGGCAACGCTGCCACAATACAAATTGCCCGTTCAATACCAACCTTCAACAAAGTATCATCCAGGGTAGCATCACCCTGATAGACAATATAACCTTCTGACTGAGCTTGTTGCACAGATTCAAAATCAGAATCAATCACTGCAAAAGACACACCTTCAGCCTGAAATTCCTTAGCGATTTGTCGTCCAGTCCGACTAAAACCACAGATAATATAATGTCCAGTTAATGATTCCATTAAACGCCTTTGTTGTCTGAGTCGAATACCCTCTTGAAAATAACCTTCAATTACTGCTTGAGTAAATCTATTGACAATGTAACCGAGATTGATTACACCCATTAAAATCAGGACAATTGTAAACAAACGTCCCCGACTCTCTAGCGGGTTAGTTTCGCTATATCCTACAGTAGCTAAAGTAATGACTGTCATGTAAACCGCATCTTCCCATGACCAGCCCTCCACCAACCAATACCATAAAGTGCCACTAAGGAACACAAAGACTAGGGCTACAGCCCCAGCCATTAACTCTTGTTGAATACGTTTATATTTTTGCTCAAGGGTAGAATACACAGGTAATGACAATTGTAAAAATTCAGGAGTCAGAAGTTATAGGGGCGAAGTAGGGGCGAAGCCTGCCTGTCGGCAGACAGGCATTCGGAAAACAGCCTTTTCATAAAATTGCTCATTGTTCGCCCGAATACTGATGCTTCCAGCACGCTTCGCGAACGCCCTTACAGGAGTCAGAAGGTTTGATAAATTGGTTAATTATCGTAACCAATCAACCTTAAGCTATCAGCAAAAAGTTAAATGCTGACTGAAAAATTAAAACTTAAAAATTAAAAGTTAAAAAAACTTCTTCCTCATACTATAGTAAATTTTGAATTATTTAGAAAAACCTGCTAAATAGATTATAGAATTAAAAATTTCAGGAGGTGCGGTAGTGAGTATCCAAAGTTTAGTTGAACAGCCGATACATCCCTCAAATATGACTGCCTTTAGTGCAGACAGTTTTAATCAAGTGGTGATGTCTACCTACGGACGCTTTCCCATAGCTTTAGAACGAGGTGCTGGCTGTCGCGTTTGGGATACCCAAGGCAGGGAATATCTCGATTTTGTGGCCGGAATAGCTACTTGTACTTTGGGTCACGCCCACCCTGTCATGGTAGAGGCAGTCACACGCCAAATTCAAAAACTGCATCATGTCTCTAATTTATACTATATTCCCGAACAAGGGGAATTAGCCAAATGGATTGTAGATCATTCCTGTGCAGATCGGGTGTTTTTCTGCAACTCTGGCGCTGAAGCCAACGAAGCAGCAATTAAACTAGCGAGAAAATACGCTCACACCGTTTTAGAAATTGCCCACCCCATTATTTTAACCGCCCATGCCAGTTTTCACGGCCGGACATTAGCCACTGTCACCGCTACCGGACAACCAAAGTATCAAAAAAACTTTGATCCTTTAGTGCCTGGTTTCCACTATGTCAAATATAACGATATTAAAGAGGTGGAAGCGGCTGTTACTGAGTTGGATGAAGGAAATTATCGCGTCGGTGCAATTTTAATTGAACCCTTACAGGGAGAAGGCGGAGTTCGTCCTGGAGATAAGAAGTATTTCCAAAGATTACGGGAAATTTGTGATGAAACCGGCATTTTATTGATTTTCGATGAAGTGCAAGTAGGGATGGGACGCAGTGGTAAATTATGGGGTTATGAACATCTGGGAGTAGAACCAGATATTTTCACCAGTGCCAAAGGACTAGGTGGTGGTATCCCCATCGGTGCAATGATGAGTAAGAAATTCTGTGATATTTTTGAACCAGGAGAACACGCTAGTACATTTGGTGGAAATCCTTTTGCTTGTGGTGTAGCTTTAAGTGTGTGCCAAGCTTTGGAAAAAGAGAATATTTTAGAGAACGTCCAAGAACAAGGCGCACATTTACGGGAAGGGTTAAAAATGATTGCCCGTAAATATCCTCATCATATTTCCGAAGTGCGGGGTTGGGGTTTAATCAATGGGATGGAAATAAAAGAAGATAGTTCTTTAACTGCGGCTGATGTTGTGAAAGCGGCGATGGATGAAGGTTTATTATTAGTACCAGCAGGTCCTAAAGTCGTGCGGTTTGTACCTCCTTTAATTGTCACAGATACAGACATCAATCAAGCATTACACACAGTAGAAAAGGCATTAGCTAAAGTTACAGCCTAGATAATTAGTAATTAGTAATTCGTAATTCGTAATTCGTAATTCGTAAATTTAGGATTATCAATTACGAATTTTTCTACATCATTTTCAATACTTTTCGTTAAGTGTGAAAAATCAAACAATTATCAATTGTCAATTATCAATTGATAATTATCCTAAGTGTTCCACAAAAATTTGATGTTCTGCACTTGCTAAACCTTGCTGCAAAATCTCTAATACCTTAGCTAAATTCCCAGCTAACAAAGCAGATTTATCTAACCATAAACCAGGAAACACTTGAGAACAAAAAACCCCATCAGCATTAGCTTCTAACCGTCGATATTCTCCATCTTTTAAAATAAACCAATCAAACTCACCGTCATAAACTCGCCAAATTAAATATTCTTGTACCTGATTTCGCCGATATACTTTAAGTTTATCATGGGCATCAATAGCCGCACTACTAGCCGCAATTTCTACAATTAATTCTGGCGTACCTTCCACATAATCATCTTCACTTATCCGCGACTGTCCCCCATTTTCAATTCTTAATAGTGCATCTGGTTGAGGTTCGTTATCTGCATCTAGACGCACAGTGGTATTATCACCGAGTTCTACACCTGGTGTAGCTGACTCATAGAAACCTAACCAAGTTATGATATAAGCATGAGGTTTTCCATGACTTCTAATTCTTACAGGTGATGCCATATAAACAATTCCTTCAATTAAATCTGCTTTTTTCACATCTGGCATGGTATGATAACGACGTTCAAACTCAGAACGAGTAAGTCTATCACCATTTTCCAAAGGTGGAATTAATTGCACAGGTTTGATAGTATCTTGAGTCAGCGTCATAATGTTTAACCCACTAATTCAACCATTAATTAATTCTATTATTAAACATTTACAGGATGTTGACCATAATAGGGTAAAGCTTCAGACCAATGAGGACGTTTACCTTGTTGCCAATCTAAATAAGCTAATTCTAAAATACTGGTGACAGTTGCCGCTAAACTAGATGTGGCTTTAATTAATTGATATTCAGTTTGCCAATTATTTAAAGTTTCCTGCCATTTTTCTGGTGTAAAAACAGTATCTGCTAATAAAGCAGTAATACCAGAATTATCAGCATTAATTTGATAAATTGCCCCAAAAACTTGACCTCTTTGGGCGGGCATTTCAATAGCTAAAATTGGTTGAATTTCTGAATTTTTACTTTTTTCATACCAGGCAAATGCAGCTAAAGTAGAAACTGCAAAAACCGGAATTTCTAACTGTTGTCCCAAAGTACGAGCAGTAACCACACCGATGCGAGTACCTGTAAAACCTCCGGGACCCTTAGCCACAGCAATAAATTGTAAATCTTGCCATTTTTGAGGTTTAATTAAATCAATTAAATATTGATGAATATGACTAGATACCTCACGTCCTAAATTCCAAACATGGGCGCGGGTATCCTCTGCAAAATTGCTAATTACTAAACCTAATTCCGGTGTAGTAGTGTGCAGTGCTAAAGCGTATTTTTTTTCAGGTAGAGTTTCTAGATTATTGTTCAAGGTAGTTGATTGAAAATAAATAAACAAAGTAAATTATAATATAATATCAAATAAAAACATCATTTCTCTGTGTCCTCTGTGGTTTGTTACTCCATAAATCATCAATAAATTACACAAATATAAAGTAGAGACATTTTAGAAAACATCTCTACAAATTGAAATCAAACAAAATCTAAAATCCAAAATCCAAAATCTAAAATTCAAGTGGGTACTAATTCACCAGGACGTAATTGAGACCATTTACCCATTTCTTTCTTAAAGCTGAGACAACCAACAACATCCCATTCCATTTCAATAATGTCATCTTTTGTGCGAATATTAACATTAATCGAGGGTTCATTGGGGTCAAAATCGGGATTTTCTGTTAAGTGGGGTTGTTGGTGTTGTGTTTCTACTGCGTTGTAGGTTACACAACGGTCTACATAGTGGCAGTTCACGCAAATACACATAATAGAACCAACTCCTAGAACCTTTATAGTTAATGTAGCTTAGGACAAAATATTCAGCATTAGTTAGTGGGTTGATTTTTATTACAATAGTGAGAATTGAGGAGTCAGGAGTCAGGAGTCAGGAGTCAGAATTTTTGGTAAATCAGTAGATGAATAATTCAATTGTTGATATTCTAGATGCCCAAAATTGGCCTTTTAGCTTGGAATGGTTGCCACAACCAGCTTACATGGTGGGTGGTGCGGTGCGGGATGCGATTTTGGGTAGAAGTCGAGAATATTTAGATTTAGATTTTATGATCCCAGATGATGCGGTGAAAGTTGCAAGGGCGATCGCCAAACATTATCGTGCTGGTTTTGTGTTACTGGATGCTGAAAGAAATATTGCCCGTGTGGTTTTTCCTCATGCTACTGCTGATTTTGCCCAACAGGAAGGGGATAGTTTATTAACTGATTTACAAAGAAGGGATTTTACCATCAATGCGATCGCCTATAATCCCCACACCCAGGAAATTATTGACCCCCTTCAAGGTTGTGCAGACATAGAAGCCTGTCTATTACGAATGATATCACCCGAAAATCTGCAAGATGATCCTTTGCGCTTAATGCGTGCCTATCGTCAAGCTGCACAACTGGGATTTACAATAGAACCAACTACCCAAACCACTATTCGCACCTTAGCCGCAGATATTAATAAAGTTGCATCCGAAAGAGTACGGGTAGAAATTAGTTATCTTTTAGACAGTTATCAAGGTACGCCTTGGTTAAAAAGTGCTTGGGAAGATAATTTATTAGCTAGTTTTTTTACAAATGCTAACCGTGAAAGCTTGGAGAAATTAGCCGCAGTTGATCAGGCATACAACTTGATCAGAGAAACATATCCACAGTTAGGGGAAGAACTACAAAAACCTGTCCGTGATACTATCAAAACCACTTGGTTAGCTATTGCTAAACTCGCGTGTTTACTTCACCCTAACCCAGAAATAGCAGAAATCGAATTACAGGAATTAACCTATAGCCGTGCAGAAATTCGGGGTGTAACTACGTCCCTGCGACTGTTCCCGCAATTCAAAAAAGCTAGTTATATGTCCTTACGAGAACAGTATTTTTTGTTTCAGGACGTGGGAGTTGTTTTTAGTGCTACAACTGTCTTAGCCTTAGCAGATGATCTTGTAGTAGGGGCGATGTCTGGCGATAATTCGCTATGCGTTTATGTACCCTTAATCGACCGTTACTTGAACCCTGATGATTTGGTAGCTCACCCCTCACCGTTAGTGAGTGGTAAAGAGGTAATCTTAGCACTAAATATTCCTGCGTCGCCACTTGTGGGTAAAATCTTGAGTGAAATTGCGATCGCTCAAGCTGAGGGTAAAATTAATACAGCCCAGGAAGCGTTAGAATTTGCTAAACAGGTGACTGGGGACTGGGGACTGGGGAAGAAAATTTTAGATTTTAGATTTTAGATTTTAGATTTTAGATTGGAGATCACAAAAACAATCCAAAATCCAAAATCCAAAATCCAAAATCCAAAATAAAAAACTCCTGCCTCCTATTTAGCATACTTAGGAGAGCGTGCTAATTCTTCTGCAACTCGTTTAAATCTCTTGAGTTGTGCTTCCATATCGGCTTTTGTCCAAGATGCGGCAAAAGTATTAAAACCCCAACTAACAACAGGGTTAGGAATTTTAAACTCAAAGCGGTTAATTAAAAGTGTACCTTTAGGAAATGGTTGACATTCCCAGCGATCGCACCCTTGAAAAAACCCTTTAAACCCCCAAACTATCAAACCCGGTTGTCTTTCAATCACCACAGTATTTAAAGTAGGTTTAATCACCGGAATTTGAATCATAAACCGACTACGACTACCTAGTTCTGTACTCCACACTTCTCCCACAGGTTCGCAACGGAGAACAGGGTTAAGCCAACGGTGCATTAAAGTTAAATCAGTTAAACATTGTTCTACCAACGTAGCAGGAGCATTAATTTTAATTGATTGTTCTAAAACCTGGGACATTTTTTATTAATAAGGCTATTGCTATGTTTATCATAAGCTACTATAGCAATTCTATCTTATTTGTGAAATATCTCAGGCTCAAATACTCGGCTTTGTTAAAATTAATTTACAGTTTCTTAACTCACAGCTTCTAATTGTAAACTTGCGGTTTCTTTATTCTCCAATTCTTGCTGCTGTAATAATACTAATTCTGCTGCTAGTTCAGCTTTTACTTCATAACGGAACTTAAAGAAATGTTCACCCACACCTAAAACAATTAAATAATCATATAATAAATTTGGTTTACGCCATGCCATGACTATTAATTGCCACCAAAAATGAAATCTTGTAGAACGTAATATTCCCTGTCTCCAACAAATAGCCTTTAAAAAATCCCACTCTGCTTTTGTTAAAGTACGTTGATATTTAGCCCGCCAACCTTCCATCATCATAAAATGGCGAAAAGTCCGTTTTAGATATGGTAATGGTTCATAAAGATTCCAAAAAGTATCAATAAACTCGGTAACAATTTCCGACATCGGACGGGTAGGAACAAAATTCATCAAAGCTTTCTGAGAAGTAAAATATTTACCTAAACCATCCATTAAACGTCCTTCTTTTTGCAGACGAGTCCACATTGCTGTATTTGGTAATGCTTGCAATAAACTGAGATGGGCTTGGGGAATACTCGTTTCTTCCACAAACTCTTGAATCCGTTTACCAGCACCCGTTTTTTCACCATCAAATCCTAAAATAAAACCAGACATAATTTGTAATCCGGCCTTGGTAATTTTGTGACAGGATTCAACTAATGAAGTTCGAGTATTTTGCTCTTTATTTACTCCCGCTAAACTTTCTACATCAGGGGTTTCTATCCCCATAAATACCTGGACAAAACCAGCTTTAACCATCAATTCTAATAACTCATCATCTTCGGCTAAATTCAAAGAAGCTTCTGTTAATAAAGCAAAGGGATAATTACGTTCTTCCATCCAGGGAATTAATGCCCTTAAAAATACTTTGGCATTACGTTTATTACCGATAAAGTTATCATCAACAATAAACACATAACGCCACCAACCCATCTGATATAATACTTCTAATTCTGCCAAAATTTGTTCTGGTGTTTTCGTGCGGGGTTTACGTCCAAAAAGGGTGATAATATCACAAAATTCACATTGAAAGGGACAACCGCGAGAAAACTGTACCGTCATTGCTATATAAGCATCTAAATCTAATAAATCAAATCTTGGTATAGGAGTTTGGGTAACATCTGGTTTTTCTGTAGCGCGGAAAATACCCTTTTCTTCTCCCTTTGCTAAAGCTGCTAAAAACATGGGAATAGTAATTTCCCCCTCATCTAAAATTAAATAATCTGCTCCCGCTTCTAGGGCAAATTCTGGTACAGATGTGGCAAATGGTCCACCGACTGCAACTTTTTTACCTAATGTTTTAGCTTTTTTAATTAATTCACCAAAATCTTGTTTTTGAATAATCATTGCTGAGATAATAACTAGATCGCACCATTGCCAATCTGCATCAGTTTCTAAACGAACATTGCGATCTACTAATCTCATTTCCCAGTCATTTGGTAGCATTGCTGCTACAGTGATTAAACCCAAGGGGGGATTTGTAGCACGTAAATTAGCCAAATCAAGAGTTTCCTGATAAGACCAAAAAGAATTAGGCATGATCGGCCATATTAATAAAGCTTTCATCAAGCATATCCCCCAGATTTGCTTTATGTCTAAATACCCATTTAGTCTTGAACTATAAAAGCTGGATCAGTTAGCTTTTATCCCTCTGGAGGTACAGATTTTTTAATTTATATATAGACAAAATATGGACAAGGTATTATAATTATCTCAGCCATCGAAAAAATATGGGGATTTAAACAGGAGTGAATGTTATTAGTCGGAAAATTTTGCGAGATTTCTGTTTAAACCATGCTGATTCCTGCGATGCACTTTATGACTGGTATAGAGTAGCAAGTAAAGCTCAATGGCAAAACTTAATTGAAGTCCAATCATTTTATAAAAGTGCTGAATCAGTAGGAAATTTTACAGTTTTTAACATTAGAGGAAATAACTATCGTTTAATAGTTGATATTGTCTATGCTAGTCAAAGAATTTATATAAAGTATATTTTAACTCATGCTGAATACGATCAAGGAAAATGGAAAAATGACCCTTACTTTTAACCGAGAGTCCTACGCAGCTTTACTGGCTAAATATCAACCAAAAGTAATCACTACAGAAGCAGAAAATGAAAACGCGATCGCTATTGTAGAGGATTTAGAACACCGTTCCCATCTCACTCCAGAGGAAAAAGCACTATTGGAATTATTGGTAACATTAATTTCCAAATTTGAAGAAGAAAATTATCCCATACCTCAAGGAACACCACATTCTATGTTACTGCACTTAATGGAAGCGCAAAATGTGACCCAAGAAGATTTATTTGCAGTGGTTGGATCACCTAATATAGTGTATGAAATTATTGATAATCAATTACCAATCAATAAAAATCAAGCTCAGGCTTTAGCTGATTTTTTTGATGTAGATGTGGAACTTTTATTAACTAATCCCCAATGACTACTAAAATAGGTTTTGTAACCGCCACCTAAAAAAGCGGGGAAGAGGAGATAACTAAGAAATAATTATGGGTAAGCAGCGCGTTTTGTCGGGAGTTCAACCAACTGGTAACTTACACTTGGGTAATTACTTGGGTGCTATTCGTAACTGGGTAGAGATTCAAGACCAGTATGAAAATTTCTTTTGTGTGGTAGATTTACACGCCATCACAGTACCACATAACCCCGCCACCTTAGCGGCTGATACTTACACCATCGCTGCTTTATATTTAGCCTGTGGCATTGATCTACAACATTCTAACATTTTTGTCCAATCTCACGTTTCTGCCCACAGTGAGCTTTGTTGGTTGTTAAACTGCATCACTCCCTTAAATTGGTTGCAAGATATGATTCAATTTAAGGAAAAAGCCTTGAAACAAGGGGAAAATGTCGGTGCGGGTTTGTTGACTTATCCCGTTTTAATGGCTGCGGATATCTTACTTTATCAAGCGGATAAAGTTCCAGTGGGTGAGGATCAAAAGCAACATTTAGAACTAGCGCGGGATATTGTTAACAGGTTTAATCATCAATTTGCTAAGGATAAACCTGTATTAAAATTACCAGATCCTTTAATTAGAAAAGAGGGCGCAAGGGTAATGAGTTTAACCGATGGGACAAAGAAAATGTCAAAGTCTGATCCTTCGGAGTTAAGCAGAATCAATGTTTTAGATCCACCAGATCAAATTACAAATAAAATCAAACGTTGTAAAACTGATCCAGTACGCGGTTTAACCTTTGATGATCCAGAAAGACCGGAATGTAATAACCTGTTAACTTTGTATATGCTGCTGTCTGGGAAGACTAAGGAAGCAGTAGCGGCTGAATGTGCGGATATGGGTTGGGGACAGTTTAAACCTTTATTGACAGAAACAGCGATAAATGCTTTAAAACCAATTCAGGACAAATATAAAGAGGTAATGGCAGAAAAAGGTTATTTAGAATCAGTGTTAAGAGATGGTAGAGAAAAAGCGGAAGCTATAGCTAATCAAACTTTAGCAGATGTGAAAGCTGCGTTAGGTTATACAGCGCGGTTGTAATTTTGAGAAGATATAAGATCCCCGATTTCTCCAAGAAGTCGGGGATCTGTTTAAGCTAGAAAGGTAATTTGTTTTACTCTTGAAGAAAACCTCAAAACTCAAAATTAAATTTGCATTATGCAGGATAGTCATAAAACCAGTACATTAAACAACTTCCGTAAAGCAGTACAAGCAGGAGAATTTTTAGTGACTGCGGAAGTTGCACCACCCAAAGGGGGAAACATCACCCATACCATTGAAATGGCGGCGACTCTTAAGGGGAGAGTTCATGCTGTCAATATTACCGATGGTAGCCGCGCTGTGTTAGGAATGTCACCTTTAGCAGCTTCAGCAATTTTATTGCAACATGGAATTGAGCCAATTTGTCAATTTGCTTGCCGCGATCGCAATAGAATCGGATTACAAGCAGATTTAATGGGCGCTCATGCTTTGGGTATTCGTAACATTTTAGCCTTAACCGGCGACCCTGTAAAAGCAGGTGATCATCCCGATGCCAAAGCTGTTTTTGATTTAGAATCTATCAGATTATTGCAGTTAATTAGAAACATGAATCAGGGGGTTGATTTTAATCATAAAACCCTAAATGATGGCGCATTAGATTTGTTTGCAGGTGCAGCAGTTGATCCACAGTCTAAAAGTTGGTCAGGTTTACAAAGTCGGTTTGAAAAGAAAATAGAAGCGGGAGCGCAATTTTTTCAAAGTCAATTAATTACTGATTTTGAAAAATTAGAAAAATTCATGGATCAAATTGCATCTCGTTACAATAAACCTATTTTGGCGGGAATATTTCTTTTGAAGTCGGCGAAAAATGCCCAGTTTATTAATAGGATGGTCCCTGGTGTGAATATTCCTGATCATATTATTGAGAGATTGGAAAAAGCCAAACATCCGTTACAGGAAGGGATGAAAATTGCAGCCGAACAAGTGCAGATGGCACGGGGTTTGTGTCAGGGAGTGCATATTATGGCGGTGAAAAAAGAAGAGGCGATCGCGCCAATTTTGGATTTAGCGGGGGTGGAGAAAGTTAGTTAGAATAAATAGCGATTGCATTTATTAAATTAGGTGCGATCGCTGATCAAAACACCTTACGAGTCTCTGGTATCAGAGGAAGTAAATCAGCGAGCTTGTTACTCAGTGCTATGAGAACGAGGACTGCCACACCAGCTTGCTGTAAATTTTGTTGATAACGCAAATTTTGATCAGTAGTAAGCAAAATTGTGAATCCTTCCTGACTCAACAACTGTCTGTATTTTGTAATCAGAAAATTCACGCTTTAGAGGTCTTGGTACACATTCATCAAGCAGGATTCGCATAAGCTGTCAGCATTTCCTTTGCTAATTCAAGGGCTGCGATCGCCTGTTCCCGACTAACACTAGGGAAATGATCTAGAAATACCTCTAATGAATCACCAGCTTCAAGATAATCAAGTAGGGTTCTCATTGGCACACGAGTTCCCACAAAAACAGGGATTCCTCCTAAAATGTCGGGATCACTATGAACCACAGACAGTAATGATCGCTGGAAAGAATTTATCATATTTAAAATCAGAAATATCAGGGTGTAATTGAATTTTAACGCAATCGCATTTATCAGGTTAAGTGCGATCGTTGCCCCCGAAGAAGGCGATCGCGCCGATTTTGGATTTAGCAGGGGTGGGGAAGCTTAGTTAATTGAAAAAGTGATCATATTTAAAGTGATCATATTTATTGAGTTAGATGCGATCGTTATCCAAGTTACCTTAGAAGTTACCCTTTTACCTGAAGCTCTAAACGCTTCATTTTGCCCAAAAATGCTCAACCAAAATCAAACCCCCCTCATTGATGCTCTCAAAACTTCCATCTCTCGTCCCCATGCACCATTTTACACCCCTGGACACAAACGCGGTGCAGGAATTTCCCCAATTTTAACCGATTTAATCGGTAAAGATGTCTTTCGCGCTGATTTAACGGAACTGGCAGAATTAGATAATTTATTCACTCCTGAAAGCGCAATTTTAGCCGCACAAGAATTAGCCGCAGAGGCTTTTGGTGCGGAAAAAACTTGGTTTTTAGTTAATGGTTCTACCAGCGGAATTGAAGCCGCAATTATCGCTACTTGCAGGATGAATGATAAGATAATTATGCCCAGAAATGTGCATTCTTCTGTAATTGCTGGTTCAATTCTTTCTGGTGCAATTCCTATTTTTATCAATCCTGAATATGATGAAAATTTAGATATTACACACAGCATTACACCAGAAAATTTAACAGCAACTTTAGCTAAACATCCTGATGCTAAAGCTGTGTTAATGGTTTACCCAACTTATTACGGTGTGTGTGGAGATTTAAAAAGTATTGCCGAAATTACCCATCAATATAATATTCCTTTAATTGTTGATGAAGCACATGGCGCACATTTTCATTTTCATCCCCATTTACCTATCTCAGCTTTAACCGCAGGTGCAGATTTAACAATACAATCTATTCATAAAACATTAGGTGCAATGACTCAAGCATCAATGTTACATTGTCAAGGAAATAGAATTAATATTAATAGATTAAATAAAGCATTACAATTAGTTCAATCTACAAGTCCGAGTTTTATTCTTTTAGCTTCTCTTGATGCTGCACGTCACCAAATGGCAGTTAATGGGGAAATTTTGATGTCTCAAACTTTGCAGTTAGCGGAAATTGCAAGAATTGAAATTAGTCAAATTCCCAGTTTATCAGTTTTAGAGATCCCTCAAATTAATAAAAATGGCTTTTTTGATTTGGATAAAACCCGTTTGACTGTGAATATTGCCAACTTAGGTTTAACGGGTTTTGATGCTGAAGATATGCTTAATGAAATGGGTGTAACATCTGAATTTTCATCCTTACGAAATCTCACTTTTATTATTAGTTTAGGTAACAATAAATCAGATATTGGTGAATTAGTAACAGGGTTAAAAAAATTAACTCAGATACCACAATTGACAAGTCAGTACAAAATATGTAAATATAGAAACGGTGCTATAATAGATCATATTATGTGCATTTCGCCCCGTGAAGCTTTTTTTGCTGATAGTGAAACCCTACCTTTAGAGAAAACAGTAAATAGAATTTGTGCAGAAAATATATGTCCCTATCCCCCAGGAATACCTGTATTAATGCCTGGGGAACTAATCACAAAACCAGCTATAGAATATCTCCAAAAAATTCAGTCTTTAGGGGGATTTATTAGCGGTTGTGTTGATTCAACTTTGCAAACTTTAAAAGTAGTGAAAGTAGAGATGTTTTAACGAAGGCAGGAGGCAGAAGGCAGGAGGCAAAAGTTAATATTCTCCCCTGCTTCCCCTGCTTCCCCTGCTTTCTTCACTGTCACCTGTCACCTGTCACCTATTAAACTCCTTTTTTCACTAAGTCTTTATAGATTGGAATTTTGGATTTAAATAAACTACTGACAGCAGTTTCTAAATCTTCTTGTTTGAGTAAAGAATCTCCCATCAAAACTGCATTCACACCTGCATCTGACATTAGGGATAAATCAGCAGGTGTTTCAATTCCCGATTCACTGACAACCAAAATACCTAAGTTTTGTAAATGTGTTCTCCTAGCTGCCATTAATTGCTGAGTAGTGCCAATATTAACACTAAAATCTTCTAAACTGCGGTTGTTAATGCTGATAATGCGGACATCTTCTAACTTGATCACCCGATCTAATTCACTCAAATTGTGAACTTCAACTACAGCATTCATTCCCAAATAGTGAATCACCCGCAAAAAGTTATTAATCTGCTGATCAGTAAGAATAGCAGCAATTAATAAAATTGCATCCGCACCTGCTGCACGTGCTAAATAAATTTGACAAGGATCAAGAATAAAATCTTTGCATAACAAAGGTAATGTTATGCGATGTCGAATAATCCGCAGATGATCAAAACCACCATGAAAAAACTTTTGATCAGTCACAACAGATATACAAGTTGATCCACCGCGTTCATAGGATTTAGCTATAGACAAAGGATCAAAATCTTGTGTAGTGACATCTTGATTAGGGAATGTTTTTTTAACCTCTGCGATCAAACTAGGTTTATAAATACTTTGTTGTAAAGCAGTAAAAAAATCTCTGACAGTGGGAGCCGCAGTTAATTGACGTTGCAAAGACGCGAGAGACATTTCTTGTTGCATTTGTGCAACTTCTAGCTTTTTCTGCCATACAATCTCTCTGAGTATGGGTTGCAGAGAACTATTAGACATGGAAATTGGGTAAATCATGATGAGAATGAATTAATAATTATTAGTTAACAGTTAAGAAATTCCCACCTTCGTTTTTCTTACAGTAAGTTATGAACAATATGGCTGGGATAACAAAACATTTTTTAATCTAATTTTCTTGGATATGAGATTGAAAATGCTTATCAATTTAATGTGCCAATTAATGTGTAAATTTGTGGGTTTACCAAACATATATAATGCCTGAAAATACTTCTAGTAAACCCACACCCAGCTTCATTTTCTGGCTTGATTATAAATGAATCCAACTGGATTTGAGGTTAAACATTTCTACCTCTTTTTTAGTAGCAGTTTGCTCTTGTCTAGAGCCACCAAGTAGGCAATTATTTTTGAGCAATCTGATATAAGTACGGTAGGGTATATAGTCAATAGGGTTGTGTCCAGAAAAACGCAACAGCAAAACACAAGCCCAGGAATACTTGCCAGCTATAATTGCCTTAACTATTTGTTCTACTTGTTCAGTATTAATTTTCCTATTAATTTGTCTATTATAATCAGCAACGTTTTGACTCATGGTATGCACTCCTATTTGTGAATGAAATTCAATCAATAGCTTGGCAGCTTTTCCTCATATTTCAAAAATCTCAGCACAGTGGAAGTAGTAGTAGATCATGCTGAGACAAACACCTGCTGATGAAAAATTTATAAACATATATCAAGGGTTTTCTCTGTTTTGATTGGGGTTGGGGGTAGACTGAACCAGCTAGAGCAGCTGTTTGGTTAAGAGATATATAGCTAAAACCACCAATACAGATTCAACCTCTTGCAGAAGTTACCTCTTTCATTAAGCCTACTCAAAGTTTCACACCGGATAAATGAACTATTTTTTGATCGATTTGTCTATTTTTTCGCTCTTGCATTTTTTTTGATGATCCTTCACTCTGATAGCTTGTATTTCTAAGGATGATTTTTGACGATGGAATCAGTATTTTATATTTTGTGTACCTCAACACATTCTTGCTTTACAATTTATATATCTTTGGTAAGAGGTTTCGTTGCTTACAGGTTTTTTTACAGAAATCTCTTCCATAGGGAGGATGACTGGGCGTATTTAGATATAGTTAGATCCTTTCTATGGTAAATTTATTACATTCTTAGATAATGTTCCCAATTGAGCAAATTTCTGAAACTTAACGCAGACAGAAGAGGCTGTTTCTGTCATGGGGATTTATAAGCGGCTGCAAAAACTTTGCACGAAGTCCGGTTTTCCAGCCGATTTTTCGATAATCTAGGTAAACTACATATCTATTACATTTGATATAAAAGTTTTTTATAGTTCCAAGAATGTAGCCTTACCAGTAGACTCTCAAATTTTTACAAATTTTTAACAAATTTTGTGGGGGAGTTCACTAAAAATCTTACCTGGGATTCTTTTAAAGTTCACAATTGAAAGTATGGTATTTTATTTTTACCAAAAAAATACTTAATTTAGGAATAACAAACACTTATATATGCAACAAAATTGAAATAATGATTTCTTTATTGTTAAGATTAAACCTAAATTCAATCGGACTGACAAATTCATAGCATCATCAAAGTAAATTAACCAAAATCCTGTTTCCTTTTGCCTCTTGCCTGTCATAACGACAATTTTTAACGCTCACCTACTTATGAACTAAGACTTAGGAGTAAATCTTGATATGTATTCTGGGGATTCCGGGTTAGCAAAAGTCAACTCAAAATGGAGTTTACAGCCAAGCTTGAAGTTTAAAATTGTAGATTTTCTCATTAATCAAACTATAGATGCTGCTTTTTGTTTAGGAGAAAACGCGCAGTTTATTTATGTCAACAATGCCACTTGCACGCTCACAGGATACTCCCGGGAAGAATTACTATCCATGAATCTGAGTGATTTGGATATAGATTTTTTATTACATAACTGGTCAGAACAATGGCAAAATATGAAAAATTTAGATCACCTCTCCTTTAAATGTCGCTATCGCTCAAAGGAAGGACGAATATTTTTAGCTGAACTAAATCTTACTTATATAAAATATCCAAGTAACGAGTTTTGCTGCGGGTTTATTCGGGAAAATAATAACTTAGTAGAATTAAGTGTCCAAAAATGGATTAATGAAGGTAGAGAAAGTAAAAAGAAATTACAACAGGAAAGTAATAAACAGGAAGGTGATAAAATTCAACATCAGCATATTGATAACTTACTGCAACTCAGAGAGTCTAGATTTCGTACCTTACTAGAAGCAACAAAGGCTGGTATTTTCCTAATTCAAGGTAGACAAATTTACTATGTCAATTCTGCTGCGGAATTACTCACCGGTTATACAAAAAAGGAACTATTAGCAGACTTTGATTTTAACCAAATTATCAAAAGTCGAACATCTAAACCTCCAGAAACAACTAACTGGGAATTTGAATATCAGGAGATAAATATTATTACCAAAGATGGTAAAGAACGATGGTTAGATGTTGCCATGACTCGCTTTGATGGAGGGGTAGATTTTGATGGTCAAGAAGTTGAAGTCATTACAGCTACTGATATCACAGATTATAAATCTGCACAATTGGAATTGCATCAGGCTTTAGAACAAGCACAAGAAATCAGTAAAATTCGAGCTAATCTTGTGGGTATACTCTGCCATGAATTTCGGACACCACTAAATGTTATTTCATTTTCCAATAGCTTACTCAGACGACATATAGATAAATGGGAAACAGACAAGAAATTAATATTTATTGAACACATTCAAACAGCATCTGAACAAATCAATCAGGTATTAGATGATATTTTATTATTATCTAAAGCAGAATCAGCGCAAATTATAGTTGAGCAGCAAAAGGTTAATATTGTGAATTTTTGTCAAGATTTAATTACAAAAATGGTAATCATTAATAGTAATAAATATATTGATTTTCAGAGTCAAGGCAACTGTTTAGACGTATGGATTGACCAAAAAATACTGAAACCAATTTTGAATAACTTGCTAGACAATGCAATTAAATATTCTCACCCTAATAGTGTGGTGGACTTAATTGTTTCGTGTCACCAGGAAAAAATACAGTTTCAGGTTAAAGATAAAGGTATTGGTATTCCCGAAATAGACCAAGAAAGACTTTTTGAACCGTTTTATCGAGGTAGCAATGTTGATAATACTTCGGGAACAGGACTAGGCTTATCAATTGTCAAAAATCTAGTTGATTTATATGGAGGTCAAATCACAATGGTTAGTAAAGTGGGTGTCGGTACTACATTTACCTTAGTTCTACCATCAGTTCCCATATTTCCCAGTTCATAGAAAAAAGGGAAAGAGTCTTTTGCAGGATGAATTATCAATTATCAATTATCAATTATCAATTATCAATTATCAATTGCTATTAATCATTCCCTGTTAGAACTTTTATTGGTTTCAAAATGATACGCGAATCGTCGAAAACAATTCTTGTAATTGAAGATGATGCTATTACCCGCCATCTCTTCTTAGACAGTCTTGAGGCTGAAGGTTTTGTTACGATAGGAGCAGAAAATGGTCAACTTGGTATTCGGCAAGCAGAAGAAAATTTACCTGATTTGGTAATTTGTGATCTGCTCATGCCAGTTATGGATGGTTACAGTGTTTTAACTAAGCTACGTCAAAATCCTCTCACAGCAATTATTCCTTTTATTTTTCTCACAGCAAGTAATTCTAAGGCTTCTATGAGAACAGGAATGGAGTTGGGAGCAGATGATTATTTAAGTAAACCTGCTACTGTCGATGAGTTGCTGAAAGCAATTTCTATTCGATTAGAAAAACAATCTTTGCTCAGATCCTGGTATAGTCCGAACTCTCATCAAGTTTTGCAAAAAGTTTCAGAACTTCCAGCTACATTAGGAAATTCAGAGTTAATCTTCCCTAATATCTCCCACCTGCAAAAAGTTTTTGACTATATTGAGGCTCATTATCACCAAGGTATTACTTTATCTGATGTCGCCGAAGCTGTTGGTTATTCTCCAGCTTATTTAACTAACCAAGTATCCAAACAAACGGGAAAAAGTGTTAATACTTGGATAGTTCAACGTCGTATGGCCGAAGCGTGTTCCTTACTAAAAAGTACGAATTTGACAATTGAAGAAATTGCTACCAAAATAGGCTATCAAAATTCTTGTCATTTTTCTCGCCAGTTTAGTCACCATCACAAATTGTCGCCGACTCTTTGGAGAAAACAAAATCAATTACTTCAGGTTTCCGCATCTGCCAAATTGCAATTTATCAAATCTCGTTCTCAATTAACAAACCCTGTTTCTTGTTAATATCAGAATAATGGACAATTGACAATTGACAATTGACAATGGACAATTACCAAACCTGGAAGTGAGTAGGATTAGAAGATAGAAATTTTTTTCTTTCTTCTCCTGGGAAAAGATCAGTTTTCAAACCTGAATAAAACAATTGTCAATTATCAATTATCAATTATCAATTTTTAGAGGTTGTAAACTGTTGGATTAATAATTGTATTGCCAACGCTAACAAACCCAAGGCTACTATACCAAAGATTCCCGTTCCCAAAGCCACCACACCCACCACTAAGGTACGAACAGCGGAGGCGATATTGAGGACTATTTGGTTATCAGAATGAATAGGTTTATTAGCAAAAGTGGTAGCGATCGCAATCATTAAAGAATACATCGCAAATGCAAATCCTCCTGACATTACCGCCCCAGTTATACACCTTAATGGCGTTGGTGGAACTTGTTCGGGAGTCTCTTTTTCTTTTTCGTTAACTTTGGGTTTGTTCATAATTTGCTCATTGGTAATTGGTAATTGGTAATTGGTAATTGGGTTATTAGCTTCCCCTACTTCCTGACTCCTGTACGGGCGAAGCATTCGGAAAATAGCCTTTTCATAAAATTGATAATTTTTCGCCCGAATGCTTCGCCCCTACGACTCCTGACTCCTACCTCCTGCCTCCTGACTCCTATCAATTTAATATCTGAATCCCATTGCCAATTGTCTGAGTTACAAACAATTCTAAATCCTCATCAGGAATTGCTTCTCTAATTTTCTGCTTAACTATTTCTGCTTGTGCTTTTGATTCCACAATAGCAAATACAGAAGGTCCAGAACCTGACATCATTGTGCCTAAAACCCCTTCTTGACTAGCAAATAATTCCCGCAATTGTAATACTTGAGAATAAGAAGGTAATACCACTTTTTCTAAATCATTGTGCATTTTGTTGGCGATTTTTACTGCATCTTTATTGACGATAGCTTTGACAATTTCTGCCGAATGCACTGCACTAGCACGAGCCGCTAAATCTTCAGTATTTGTCATATAGGTACTACCAAATACTTGCCGATAGGTTTTATAAGCCCAAGCTGTAGAAACTTCCAAACTGCGATATTTAGCTAATACTATATATATGTGATCTAAACTAGGTAAAGGAGAAAGTTTTTCACCTCTACCTGTAGCTATTACTGTTCCTCCCGCAATACAAAATGGCACATCTGAACCGAGTTGTGCGCCTAATTCTTCTAATTCTGATTGAGTTAATCCCAAATTCCACATCAAATCTATACCCACTAACACCGCTGCTGCATTTGTCGAACCTCCAGCTAAACCCGCAGCAACAGGAATGTTTTTTCTCACAGTAATATCAATCCCACCAAAATTACTAAAAGCATCAGGAAATTGCTTGGCCATTAGTGCAGCGGCTCTGTATGCTAAATTACTGTTATCTGTAGGTACTTGGGGATGATGACAATAAACGCGAATCGCTTCTGTGCTGGCAGCGTGTAAATCTATTTGATCTGCAAGGTCTATGCTTTGCAATATCATTGCTAACTCATGATATCCATCAGGGCGGTTGCCGATGATTTCTAAATACAAGTTTATTTTCGCAGGTGCAATTAAGCTATAAGAACGCATATAAGTTATCAGGAGTCAGGAGTCAGGAGTCAGGAGAAAGGAGTCAGGAGTCAGGAG